>JAZRLX010000021.1:0-1920 GCA_045647085.1 Pilosibacter sp. | reverse complement strand
TGGATGACGGATTATTCCTGGCGTGTGAATCCACATTAAAACATAAAGCAGTGATGAGATCCAACGTTTCCTCTGCAGTTCTTGGCAACGAAGGTCTCTTCAACCTTGGTATCCAGGGACAGGGCGTTGTTTGCTTAGAATCTCCGTGTCCGAGAGAAGAGCTTGTGGAGATCTGGCTGGACAATGATGTACTGAAAGTGGACGGAAACTTTGCGATCGCATGGAGCGGAAGTTTAGACTTTACCGTGGAGCGTTCCGGAAAAACTCTTCTCGGGTCTGCAGCGTCCGGCGAAGGACTGGTAAATGTATACAGAGGTACAGGAAAAGTGCTTCTGGCTCCGGTTAGATAAAAATTAAATCAAATGAATCGACAGGCGGCTGTCCAATGAAGATGAAGAATCTGACGGGCAGCCGCCTTTTCTTGCTTTTAAATTGACCGAAAAAATGCTATACTAGACATATCATTAGATAATAGGAGAACTATGCCCATGAAGAAAATGATCTCTTGGAATGTCAATGGCATTCGAGCATGTTTAGATAAAGGATTTTTGGATTTTGCAAAGGAAATCGATGCAGATATTTTCTGTATTCAGGAGAGCAAGATGCAGGAAGGTCAGGCTAGTGTAGATCTGCCGGGTTACCATCAGTATTGGAATTATGCGGAAAAGAAAGGATACTCCGGCGTTGCGATGTTCACAAAGGAGGAGCCAATTTCTGTGACTTACGGTCTCGGAATTGACGAACATGATCATGAAGGTCGCGTGATCACAGCGGAATTTGCAGATTATTATGTGATCACCTGCTATACACCGAACTCCCAGGACGGACTGAAGCGTCTGGATTATCGTATGACCTGGGAAGATGCGTTCCGCACATATTTAAAGAAGTTAGAAGAGAAGAAACCGGTGATTTTCTGCGGAGACCTGAACGTGGCTCACAAAGAGATCGACTTAAAGAATCCGAAGACCAACCGTAAAAATGCCGGCTTTACAGATGAAGAGCGCGGCAAATTTACCGAGCTTCTGGACGCCGGTTTTATCGATACTTACCGTTATTTCTACCCGGACAAAGAAGGCGTCTACTCTTGGTGGAGCTATCGTTTCTCCGCAAGAGCAAAAAATGCCGGCTGGCGTATTGACTACTTCTGCGTATCCGAGGCGTTAAAAGACAGACTGGTAAGTGCAGACATTCACACAGATATTTTCGGCAGTGATCATTGTCCGGTTGAGCTGGTGATCGAATAATTTGGAAAACAAAACGAAAGGTTAACATAACATGAACTTAGTTACGGCAGAACATTTGACTAAATCCTATACCGAGCGCTTGATCTTTGATGATACTGATTTTTCCATCAACGAAGGTGACAAGATCGGTCTCATCGGTGTCAACGGTACAGGAAAATCTACATTATTAAAATTAGTGGCCGGTCTGGAAGAGCCGGACTCCGGAACCATCGTCCGTGGACGAAATCTGGCGATCCGTTATCTTTCTCAGAATCCGGTGTTTGTAAAGGGAGAGACCGTTTTAGAGAGCATCATCCGTGAAAATGACGGCCACGACCACGTTTGGGATTTTGAGAGCCAGGCGAAGACTATGCTCAATAAACTTGGTATTACCAACCATCACGAAGTGGTGGACCATCTGTCCGGCGGTCAGAAAAAGCGAGTGGCTCTGGCTTCCGTTCTGCTTTCCACCGCAGACCTTCTGATCCTGGATGAGCCGACCAACCATCTGGACAGTGAGATGGCAGAGTGGCTGGAGGATTATCTGAAACGATTCCGCGGAGCACTGCTGATGATCACCCACGACCGTTATTTCTTAGACAGTGTGACCAACTGTATCGTAGAATTAGACAACGGAAAACTGTATCGTTATCAGGCAAATTACGAGGGATTCTTGGAGCTGAAAGCGGAGCGCATG
>JAZRLX010000020.1:0-5746 GCA_045647085.1 Pilosibacter sp. | reverse complement strand
TATCTGCTGCCGGAGCTGCTGTTGTTGCTGTTGCTGCGCTGCCGCCGCCACATGCTGTGAGCATCATAGCTGCTGCCATAGCTGCTGCTGCAACTTTTGTCATGCTTGTCTTTCTCATGATATAAATCCTCCTTTTTTTATGCATACATATAGTAAGTTTTAATATGTTGTTTACTATACCTTGCCATGATATTAAGTATATCATTTTTAGCCATACTGTCAATTTTATATGCGTTAAGAATCCGTTCATATTGAGTCTTCATCTTAACACCCTCTACAACATATTGTATTTACTATACAAAACCAAGATGACTTACTCTCTTTTATTTATATTTTATATAGAAAAAACCGGTCCCGTAAGGACCGGTCAAAACTAACCACACATATTAATTCACAGTTCCCACATAACCAATGGCTTCTCTGGTCTCAGCAAGTTCTGCTCTTGATCTGGTTGTCTCTTCCAGATCATGCATAGCAGTAAAATATGCCAATGCATTTGACATAGAAAAAAATCCGAGAACTGAATTATAAAAATACAGATCATGATTATCACATACAAGAACCTCTGTTGCACTCGCTGCTACCGGCGCATTTTCTTTGTCTGTGATTACAATCTGCGGCACATTTTTCTTCTCCAGATATTTCGTTGTATTCACAAGAAATTTCGCATATCCCGGTGTTGAGAACATGATCATCACATCCTCTGCACCAACATGAGCCATATAATTATTATAAATGGCACGTGTTACCGCACTTAGATCCATCGCATGGATGCCAATCGTAAGCAAACGCCTTGTCAGATATCCTGCTGCAGCTGTCCCCAGTTCATTTCCCACAATATAAACAGTTCTGGCCTGTTTAATTAATGATACTGCATTCAGGATCCTCTCCAGCTGACTTTTTGAGTATGTGTTCTTTACAACTGCAATCTCGTTCTCTACAAATCGTTTGTAAAGATATTCCTTGTCATTGCTCTCATCAACAGAAATCCCTCCGCGTCCTACGATCCGCAGCGGAACCTTCTCCATGTCTAGCCTGGACTGAAGATATTCCTTCATCCTTTTCTTTAGCTCAACAAAGCTGCCGGCCCCCACCTTTTTCGCAAATCGAAGAACTGTTACTTCTGTAACACCCAACGACTCCGATAATTCCTTTAAGGATTGAAAACACACTTCTTCCGGATACGTGAAGAGATAGTCTGCAATTCTCTTCTGTACGGTACTGAGTGTATCATACTTTCCTCTAATTTCTTCCAGAAAATTCATAAGTCCCCCCAATTTATGATATTTTCACATGTTAACATGTCACTATTATAATCACATTTCAGGACAAATGTCCAGAAACATTTTAAAAAGCTCCGGTTTCGCCTGACGACGTACCGGAGCCTTCTATACTATATGCAATTAGTTATTTTGCAACAATATTGACAATCTTCTTCGGAACGTAAATTTCCTTAACAATGTTGCCTGTCAGCTTATTGCCAAGAGCTGCTTTACCCGCCTCGATCGCATCTTCCTTAGAAATCTCTGCCGGAACCATGATAACCACTTTTGTCTTACCATTGATCTGAACAGCGATCTCGATCTCGTCATCTTTCATCGCAGCCTCATCGTATGCCGGCCATGTGGAATGGAATACGCTGCCTGTACCGCCAAGCTCACTCCAAAGTTCCTCACCGATATGCGGAGCAAACGGAGCAAGTAATGTTACAAATGTCTTTAATGTCTCTTTATCGATACCGCCAGTCTTCTTCGCAAGGTCGATAAACTTGTTGTTATACTCCATGAAACCTGCGATAACCGTGTTAAGACCAAACTGATCAAATCTTGTCTCGATATCATATACAAGTTTATTGCGAAGCTTGATCATCTCTTTTGTTGCTTCGATATCTTTGTCTTTGCTGTCCATAACAAGGTTATAGAAGCGGTTCAGGAATCTTGCAACACCTTCGATACCTCTGTCATCCCACTCAGCATCTAACTCCGGCGGACCAACGAAGAGTTCATACATTCTGAGCGCATCACAACCGTAATCTCTTACAAGATCATCCGGGGAAACAACGTTTCCTTTAGATTTACTCATCTTGATACCATTCTTACCTGTGATCATACCCTGGTTGAAGAGTTTTGTGAACGGCTCGTCAAAATCAACTACGCCGATATCATATAAGAACTTTGTATAGAATCTGGAGTAGAGAAGGTGAAGTACTGCATGCTCTACACCGCCGATGTACATATCAACCGGTAAATACTTCTGAGCTTTCTCTTTGGAAACCAGTTCATCATTATTCTTAGAATCTACATAACGTAAGAAGTACCAGGAAGAACCTGCCCACTGCGGCATTGTGTTTGTCTCACGTTTCGCCGGAGCGCCACAGCACGGACATGTTGTATTTACCCACTCATCGATCGCTGCAAGCGGAGACTCACCTGTACCTGTCGGCTGGTAGCTCTCTACCTCCGGTAATGTTAACGGAAGCTGATCTTCCGGAACCGGAACGTTTCCACAGTTCGGGCAGTGAATGATCGGGATCGGCTCGCCCCAGTATCTCTGTCTGGAGAATACCCAGTCACGAAGTTTATAGTTCTCTGTCTTTTTACCGATACCCATGTTTTCGATCATGATCGGAGCTTCTTTCTTAAGGTAAGCAGATTCAAGACCATTCCATTCACCGGAATTGATCATAGTACCACTTGCCTCTGTGTATGCCTCTGTCATATTTTCGATCTCAACGCCATCTTTTGCGATAACCTGAATGATCGGAATATCAAATTTCTTTGCAAATTCAAAGTCACGGTCATCGTGAGCCGGAACGCACATGATCGCACCTGTGCCGTAATCAGCAAGTACATAATCAGACAGCCAGATCGGAGTCTTTGCGCCGTTTAACGGGTTGATCGCATAAGAACCTGTGAATACACCTGTCTTTTCTTTGCCCTGAAGACGGTCTACGTTAGAACGCATGGAGGAATCGAAGATGTACTTCTCTACTGCTTCTCTTGTCTCGTCTGTTGCAAGGGATTTTGCCATTGCATGCTCCGGAGCAAGAACCATGAATGTAGCACCGTGTAATGTATCCGGTCTTGTTGTGTAAACTGTGATCTTCTCATCACTTCCGTCTACCGGGAACTGGATCTCAGCACCGTAGGATTTACCGATCCACTCGGACTGCATCTTTTTAACTTTCTCCGGCCAATCAAGTTTGTCAAGGTCGTTTAATAATCTGTCTGCGTAAGCTGTAATCTTTAACATCCACTGACGAAGATTTTTCTTAGTAACCGGTGTGCCACAACGTTCACAAGCACCGTTAACAACTTCCTCGTTTGCAAGACCTGTCTTACAGGACGGACACCAGTTGATCGGGAATTCCTTCTCGTATGCAAGACCTTTCTTGAACATCTGAACAAAGATCCACTGTGTCCACTTGTAGAAATTCGGATCTGTTGTGTTTACTTCCATATCCCAGTCATAGAGCGCTGCGATCTCATTGATCTGACGTTTGATGTTTGCAACGTTCTCAGCTGTGGAAATTGCCGGATGTACGCCCATCTTGATCGCATAGTTCTCAGCCGGAAGACCGAATGCATCCCATCCCATCGGGTGGATGACATATTTACCTTTTAATAACTGATAACGGCTCCATACGTCAGAGATTACGTAGCCTCTCCAGTGACCTACATGAAGACCACTTCCGGACGGATACGGGAACATATCCAGACAATAATATTTTTCTTTTTTGCCGTCATCGACATTGACCGGGTTCTGTGCCCAGTGCTCACGCCATTTTTTCTCAATAGCGGTATGGTTATAATGTGCCATAACGATTCCTCCATAATCATGAATATAAAAAGCCCCCATCTCTATCCTAAATATAGAGACGTGGGGGCTTACTCTCACGCGGTACCACTCTATTTCTTACAATTTGTATGCGCTCTTTTCCTGTTAACGGTTGGACCGGCACTGCCTACACAGATCTGTGTCCTTCAGCATGCTACTCAAAGGCGAGTTCAAAAGTTTCCAAAATCCGTCTCGCACCAACCGACGGCTCTCTGCATTTCTTTCACTCTCTACTATTCCTTATCAAAGTATTTATTGTTCATAACTGTTTCATAATTTATCACAATCAAGCGCTTCTGTCAAGACTAAGGCGGGAATCTCTTCCCGCCAGCACTCCTAACTCTTATTTGCCGTTAACAGTTGTCTCAACAGACACTTCGCTCTGCAGAGCTGCCTGCTCTTTCATTGCAACACGATCCTCAAGAGCTGCAAGAGTGATAAGTACACCGCACTGATTTTCAGGATCACCACCATCATAGCTGGGGGCTATATAGGCATCAATAGATACGTACATAGGAATGTCTGACAGCTGAATCGCATCTGCTCTCTTCTGCTCCTTGTTCTGAATATAGAGGAAGTAGCCGTCTATCTCGCCTGTCTCTTCATCCTCATGAGGCTCAAAGAAGAGATATGAATAGGAATCATCAATAGCCTCTCCTGTAGGAACGACCTCAGCCGTATCAAATACGTCTGCCGTCTGCGCCGCAGAAACGCTGTTGGAGCCTGAGCGGAGGAGCTCAGCTACAGACTTTACAGCCTCCTGCTTAACGTAACGCTCCTCGCTCTTGTCGAATGATTTGTAAGCAACCTTTACAAGGTTAGCTATAGCGAAGACTCCTAATCCCAACAGTACAAGAACTATCATAAGCTCTACAAGGGTAAAGCCCTTTTTAGATGTGAGGAATTTAAACATCTTCGGAGTCTCCTTTCATTAATCTTGTTCCTGACCACCCATAGCGTAGATTAAATCGGTAGTCTGTACGTACAGAACGTGGTCGGGTTCAGTAGATGAGCATGTATTTGTTGCACCATCGTATGTACCAGCCCAAAGGACTGAGCCATTACCTGCCGCTCTGAGCGTCTCCATTTTGATAGCAGCGAGATAACCGAGACCCTGTGTCTCAACACCTATATAGTAGTGGCTACCTATGGTATCGGCTGATGTGATATTCAGTGCGCCAAATTCACGAAGGAATGTGATTGCCTTCCATGTCCAGTTACCATTGCCATCGTTTGTAGCAATCAGGATTGTATTAAACTGACCTGCTGCGGGCTGACCTGTGATAATAATAATATTTTGCTTTGCTTCGATAGAAACAACCTTGGAGAAATACTTATCTACAGACTGACCGTACACAACGATCTGCTGGAGCTCAGTATCCATTACTCGTCTGAGTGTAACTGTCTCAGTTGCTGCTGAATCATCACCTGAGCCTGTTGTAGAAACGTTTGCTGTCGCTACAAGCGCTCTGAATACTCTTCCGTAGTTATCGGAGAAGTATGCATAATAGTTCTTAGTACCTGTTGAATCAGATGTCTTCTTAGTCTCAGCGTTGAGAGAAATCTGCTCGAATCTCACGCTGGGTCTTGAGTGAAGTGTATCATCTGAGAAATCAGGATGCTTGTAATAAAGCACGTTTTGGAAGATGGTAGTACGACCACCCTTTGACGCATCAAGGTTGTAGCTGTTACCAGAGCTTGTATATGCTGCGATAACGCCATCGTTATATATACTACCGAGAGCTGTACCATAGTAACCGCTTGCAAATGCTGACTGCTCCATAAATGTAGAGCCCGATACTGCATAACCGCAAGCTACGGTAACCTCATCACAGGTAGCCGTCTGAGTGAGTGTATAGTGCTCGCCGGGGAACCATACGTTGTAGTACATGTTATCTTCATTAAGTCG
>JAZRLX010000019.1:0-4754 GCA_045647085.1 Pilosibacter sp. | reverse complement strand
GTTGCACTATAATAAAGACAACAAAAACAAACACAGAAAAAACAAAATCTAAGAAAAGGAGGTACGGACCACCGAGAACGTAAAATTCGTTTAGCTTTTAAAACTCCCTTAATTAAAAGACTAAACACAGGACAAACACAAAACCGGAAGATCTAAGAATAAAAAGATTAGATGATATTACTTAAAGATATGACGAGAAAGTATCAATAAGATAAATACAATGATCGATATGAAAAAGAAAATAGAAAAAGAGCATTCAAAGAAACCGGCAGAGTGAAAATGAAAAAACTTAATATAGAGAGAAAAAAAGAAAAGTTCAAGAATATATTCAAAGAAATATATGAGAACCAAAAAAGAAAAAATTCCCTTAAAAAGATTTGGTAATAGAATAAAACCCCAAAGAAAAAAACCAAAATAATTGTTATAAGGAGAATAAAAAACCGATGAACATCGAAATGTAAAGTGGGTATCGAAAAAAAGATAATATTTTCGGTACCCACTTAAAATTTGCCCTTTTATACACTATACGCCGCTGAGATCAAATGGAGGCGTATATTCTTCTTTTGCACTGCTTTTTTCTTGCATGTATCCATGCACCAATCCAAGATTGATAGCTGTATCTAAAACTTTATTGTATTCATAGGAAGTGATCCTGCGGTTGATTTCCGGGTAGTCTGCACTTTTATGGAAAGGAGTATATTGACTCATAAGACTTACCAGGTATTTGCCTTCTGGGAGAGAATCTTTGATCCAGTGAAGGAGGCGAATGGAGTCCTCTTTAGCCCCCGGAAGAACCATGTGGCGGATGATCACACCTCGGTCGAGAAGTTCCGGATGTTCTTTATTCCATGACAGACCATCAGTAATACGGATCATTTCCTCAATGGCTTTGGACGCGCTTGCAAAGTAATCACCGGCTTTAGAATACTTTGCCGACAGTCCGGAGTCATAATACTTTAGATCCGGTAAATAAATATCTATGTAATCCGAGTATTCTTGTATGGTTTCCACTCGCTCATAGCCGCCGCAATTGTATACGACCGGAATAGTCAGTTTGGAACCGAGCAGGTCGAATGCTTCTTTAATAGAAGGGAGATAGTGGGTGGCAGTCACGAGATTGATATTATGTGCTCCTTTTTCCTGAAGTTCCAGAAAAATTTCTGCCAGACGCTCGACAGAAATTTCTTTTCCGAAATTGTCATGGCTGAGAGTATGGTTCTGGCAAAAGACGCATTTCAGGTTGCAGCCGGAAAAGAAGACAGTTCCGCTTCCGTTGGTACCGCTGATGCAAGGTTCTTCCCAAGGGTGAAGTGCTGCTCGTGCGATTTTTAAAGTACTGCCTGCCTGGCAATAGCCGTGACCGGTATGACGATCGATGCTGCACATTCTGGGACAGAGGGTGCAGGATGTATAGGAATTTGACATAACGTTCCTCCACGAGAGAGGCCGCAGTATATGCGGCCTGATTGGTAAATGTTTAGTGTTCCGGACCAAGATCATGCTCCGGAAGGAATTTGTACAGCTGGTTGTAGTGTTCGACTTCCGCGTCATCGATCGGAGCTGCATGCATGAGACCTGTGCACTCCATCGTGGAGCAGGCCTGAATGTCGATGTCAAAATCCTGATCGGAAGATGTTCCGTTTCTTGATTCGTGTTTCATAACAATCACCTCGCAGATAGTGTGTGTGGATTGTTACAAACGGATACGCGGTAGAATTTGTCAATTTACCAGAGATAATTTCGGATGATGCTCCACTCTTCTTTCAGACGATCCAAAGACCAGGCAGCATTTGCCGGACTGGTGGATGGCAGTCGAAGAGCCTGGCGTCCGGTCAGTTTTTCTTGGTATTTTCGATAATACTGGTGAGAGGTTGCACCATTGCAAAATATCTGCAGATCTGATGCTGCAGACAGAATGACGGATAGATCATTGGGCACTACATGTTTGATCGAGCTGTCGCTGGAACCCTCGATGGTGCAGGATGCGATCGTATCCCAGACAGCAATGTGGTTAGCCAGCAAAAATGCTCGTTTTTCTTCAATGGATTCCGGAAGAGGCTGTTCCAATACAGCAGCCAGTGTTTTCCAGAAACGATTCTGAGGATGATGATAGAAGAAGCATCCTTCTCGGGATTTTACACTCGGAAAAGAACCGAGGATCAAAATTTTAGAGTTTTTATCATATATCGGTGGGATCGGATGCTGGATGGATTCCATAGTTGTCCTTTCTGTTCATCATCATGTTACTTTGTTTAAAAGTATCGCAAAAAAGGTGGATTTTGTCAAAGAAAACACAGAAATTTAATACTTTTTTTATTGCCATATGGGGAAACTCAAATTATAATGGTTAAGAATCGTTAAATCATGGGAAATCAGACCTATGATGAAGTAAGAAAGTGGAGAAATAAGAATGGATAAAAAACCAAATAAGCCAAATAAGCCAGTCAATAAGAATGGCAAAAAGCCGGAAGGCCCTAATATAGGTGTTCTTACCATTATCCTTCTGATCACTGTCGTTGTTGTAAGCCTGATGAATTCAGAACTGAAAAAGAGACAGACCGAGCAGGTGGGATATAAAGAGTTTATTGAAATGGTAGAAAGCGGAGAGGTAGAAGAAGTACGTTACTCCGGTAATCGTATCTACATCACACCGAAGACTTCTTCCACCCAGTATTCTCGTTTGGTTCAGTATTATACAGTTGAGGTTCTGGATCTGGACCTGACCAATCGTTTGCTGGATGCCGATGTTGAGATCAGGCAGGAGGAGACCAGTACAGGAGACATGATCCTGGAATTTATCCTTAGCTGGCTGCTTCCGTCAGCGCTGATGATCGGACTGTTATATTTTATGTTCGGTCGTATGGGCGGCGGAGTGATGGGCGTCGGAAAGAGCAATGCGAAGGTTTATGTACAAAAAGAAACCGGTGTGACATTTGCAGATGTTGCGGGTGAGGATGAGGCAAAAGAGTCTCTGGTGGAGATCGTTGATTTCCTTCACAATCCGCAGAAATATACTAAGATCGGTGCGAAACTTCCGAAGGGTGCACTTCTTGTGGGCCCGCCAGGTACAGGTAAGACTCTCCTTGCAAAGGCAGTAGCCGGCGAGGCGCATGTACCGTTCTATTCCTTATCCGGTTCTGATTTCGTAGAGATGTTCGTCGGTGTCGGTGCATCCCGAGTTCGTGACCTGTTCAAGCAGGCGCAGCAGTCTGCACCGTGTATCATTTTCATCGATGAGATCGATGCCATCGGACGCAGCCGTGATTCCAGAATCGGCGGTAACGATGAGCGTGAGGCAACATTAAACCAGCTTCTCTCTGAGATGGATGGTTTTGATTCTTCCAAGGGTCTTTTAGTTCTGGCGGCAACCAACCGTCCGGAAATCCTGGATCCGGCGCTGCTTCGTCCGGGCCGTTTTGACCGTCGTATTATCGTAGATAAACCGGATCTGAAAGGACGTGTTGAGATCCTGAAGGTACATTCTAAAGATGTTCGCCTGGATGAGACCGTTGATTTTGAAGAGATTGCTCTTGCAACATCCGGTGCTGTTGGTGCGGATCTTGCCAATATGATGAACGAAGCTGCGATCAACGCAGTTAAGCACGGTCGTCTTGCAGTATCTCAGAAAGATCTGTTTGAGTCCGTAGAGATCGTATTAGTCGGTAAAGAAAAGAAAGACCGCGTATTAAGCAAAGAAGAGAGACGCATTGTTTCTTATCATGAAGTTGGTCATGCATTGGTTACTGCACTTCAGAAAGATGCAGAACCGGTTCAGAAGATCACGATCGTTCCGAGAACCATGGGTGCACTTGGCTACGTAATGCAGGTTCCGGAGGAAGAGAAGTACTTAAATTCCAAGAAAGAACTGGAAGCGATGCTGGTTGTTTCCCTTGCAGGTCGTGCGGCTGAGGAACTTGTATTCGATACCGTTACAACAGGCGCTGCCAACGATATTGAGCAGGCGACAAGAGTTGCCCGTGCGATGGTAACTCAGTATGGTATGTCTGAGCGCTTTGGTCTTATGGGTCTGGCAACTCAGGAGAGTCAGTACCTGACAGGACGTACAGTTCTGAACTGTGGAGAAGCGACAGCGGCAGCGATCGATGAAGAGGTCATGATGATGCTCAAGGCTGCTTACGAGGAAGCAAAGAGACTTCTCTCTGAGAATCGCAGAGCGATGGATCTGATCGCAGACTTCCTGATCGAGAAAGAAACCATCACAGGTAAAGAATTTATGGAAATCTTTCATAAAGTTCAGGCCGGTGAAGAGGTAGAGGAAGCAACTGAAGCAGAGACAACAGTTGAGGCAGAAGCATCTGTAGAAGAGACAGTTGAAGAAGAGCCGACAGTTGAAATTGAGTCAGCTGAAGAAGAACCTGCAGTTGAAGCAGAAGTAGTTGCAGAGGAGCAGCCGGTAGTTGAGACTGAGGCAGTTGTAGAAGAGTCCCAGACAGGACCGGAAACAGCGGCAGCAGAAGAAACAGTTGAAACTGACGAACAACCGATGTAAAATAATAATAGCAGGATGTGTTTCGAGACGGAATGCATCCTGTTTATTTATATGTAAAGTACTATTGGGGGAATGAAAATGAGTATGTTGTTGCCTGCATTGATTTTAGCTTCAGCCGCATTAACAGTAAATGATGTGTCTGCATGTGACCAGTGGGCATTGCACAATAACGGTGCGTTTTATTTTGAAGAGGAAAAAGAACGATATTATATGAATGGCGACCCAATCCAGATTTCACAAGGAA
>JAZRLX010000018.1:0-1769 GCA_045647085.1 Pilosibacter sp. | reverse complement strand
AGCTGTTGTGTAATGCTCGTCCTGTGGTCTAAGAACTGCCATGATTCTTTTCCTCCTTATTCAGAAATCATAATGCTTAAAATCTCTGTGTTAGTCTCTTTCATACCTTCTTTTGCAAGGCGGCCTACGCTAAGAATAGTTTCCTCAACGCAGGATTTAACGATACCGTCGCCATCCTCGAAGTTCTGTCCGCGGATGTGCATGTTGTAACCGATGATACCGGCATCAACTGCCTCAGCGATCTTCGCTGCACAGGAAGCCTTTGCACCGTCACATACCATACCGGAAACGATCGCAACTGCATTGATCACGGTATGGATCACTGCTTCGAAATCGCCGCCGCATAAGTAAGCGATACCTGCACCTGCGCCTGCGCCTGCACTAACTGCGCCACAGAATGCGGAAAGACGGCCGATCGGAGTCTTCTGGTGGATAGTTGTAAGATCGGAAAGTGCCAGTGCACGGTACATCTTGTCCTCGCTCACGCCAAGCTCTCTTGCGTAAACAATAACCGGAACGGAAGCTGTGATACCCTGGTTACCGGAACCGGAGTTGATGATTACCGGAAGCTCACAGCCGTTCATTCTTGCATCGGAACCTGCTGCTGCCATCGCACGTGCTCTTGTACGGATGTCTGTACCGTTCATGTCGATGAGAACTTTACCAATGTTTGCGCCGTAATCGCCGCGGATGCCCTCTTCAGCAATTGCCATGTTGCATGCGATCTGGCGGTCAAGCATTTCTTTAATGTCTGCAATATCAACTGTATTGATGAAATCCCAGATATCAGCCATACTGAGGAGGGAACGATCTGTAAGACCTTCTTCGCTCTCGCCCTGTACTTCTAACTCCTGAAGGATCTCACCGTTCTTCTCGATCAGAACGATGTTTGTATGATAGTTTACAATACGAACTTTAGAATAGTTCTCACCTTTATATAAAGTAACAATGATATCAAATGTAAGACCATTGTCTACATGCTCAACTGTGATCTCTGCAGTATCGAGGAATGTTCTCATACCTTTGATCTGCTCTTCTGTCACGTGAGCGATAACTTCAAGCTCTTTATCCGGATCACCGCCAACGATACCTGCCGCTGCTGCTGCCGGAATACCTTTCAGACGGTTGGTATTCGGAACGATAACGGATTTTACGTTCTTAATAATACTTCCGCTTGCACCAATAGCCACCTTCTCCGGCATCTCACCTAATACCTTGCGTGCTACTGCTGCTGCATAAGCAAGAGCGATCGGCTCTGTACAACCCATAGCCGGTTTTAACTCTTCCTCAAGAATTTTCACATAAGCGCCATACTTTAAATCAGTCTTCAGCATTTCCAAAAACCATCCTTCCTAAGTAAATATAAATCAAAAAGCCACACTTGCGCATCTTATATTCTTACTGTATCATAAAATTATCCAAAAGTAAAATTTAACGTTTTAAATATATCATTAAAATTATTTAAATCATTTTATAGTAACTACAAAGGAGAATTTACCCATGGAACTTCGTGAAATCCAGACCTTTATCCAGGCAGCCCAATTAAAAAGCTTTTCAAAAGCAGCCCAGGCTCTCGGTTATTCTCAGGCCGCCGTAACGATCCAGATCAAACATCTGGAAGAAGAACTGGGCATTCATTTATTCGACCGTATCGGAAAACAGACTGTACTGACCCACCAGGGCTCGATCTTCTATAACTATGCTATTTCGATCATGAAAGACCTGTCCGAAGCAAAAGCGGCTGTGACCGAGACAAAAGATTTGACCGG
>JAZRLX010000017.1:0-9140 GCA_045647085.1 Pilosibacter sp. | reverse complement strand
ATATCAGAACGATCTATAACAAAGCAAACGATATGGACCGCCTGATCGCAGAACTGACATTTTATTCCAAAATCGATACGAATAAGATTCCGTACGCATTTGCAAAGATCAATGTGGCAGACTATTTTGGCGATTGTATCGATGAAGTGGGGCTGGATCTGGAAGCTCGCGGTGTAGAATTGGGATATTTTAATTATGTAGATGAAGATGTTCTGGTTATTGCAGATGCAGAGCAGATCAAAAGAGTGGTGGACAACATTATCGGTAACTCACTCAAATATATGGACAAGAAGAAACGGACGATCAACATTCGCATTCTGGATGTGGGTGATTTTGTACAGGTAGAGATCGAGGATAATGGAAAAGGTATCGGACAGAAGGAGCTTCCGTACATTTTTGACCGGTTCTATCGAACCGATTCTTCCAGAAACTCTGCAACAGGCGGAAGCGGTATCGGTCTTTCTATCGTAAAGAAGATCGTCGAAGACCATGGCGGAAAAATCTGGGCGACCAGCAAACTGGGAATCGGAACAGAGATTCATTTTGTATTACGAAAAATCAATGCATAAATGAGTCGAAAAGCGATTTTTTAGATAAAGGAGCAGATTATGAGTAAGATATTAATTGTAGAAGATGAAGTGAGCATTGCGGAACTGGAGAAGGACTATTTGGAGTTATCCGGTTTTGAAGTAGAGATCGAACATGACGGACACAGTGGATTGAAGCGTGCTCTGGAGGAAGATTTTGATCTGTTTATTCTGGATCTGATGCTTCCGGAGGTGGATGGATTTGAGATCTGTAAGAAGATCCGTGAGACAAAAAATACTCCGATCATCATGATCTCTGCAAAGAAAGACGACATCGATAAGATCCGTGGACTTGGCCTTGGAGCAGACGATTATATCACCAAACCGTTCAGCCCGAGTGAGATGGTAGCACGTGTGAAAGCACATTTATCTCGCTACGAGCGTCTGATCGGAAGCGGCATGCCGATGAATGATATCATCGAGATCCGTGGACTGAAGATTGATAAGACTGCACGCCGTGTCTATATCAATGGAGAAGAGAAAAACTTTACGACAAAAGAGTTCGATCTTCTGACCTTTCTGGCACAGAATCCGAACCATGTATATACAAAAGAGGAGTTATTCTCCAAGATCTGGGATATGGAGTCCATTGGAGATATCGCGACGGTTACGGTTCATATTAAGAAGATCCGTGAGAAGATCGAGCTGAATACCGCGAAACCGCAGTACATCGAGACTATTTGGGGTGTGGGATACCGCTTCAAGGTATAGGAAAAACAGGTTTCTCACCTTGTTATTTACTTGACAAATGGTCAGAACCCGAGGTATCATCTAATTCAGCATTAGGGAATTTAGGAATACACACAAGGGGATAAATTATGAATAAGAAAATTTTATTGCAGGAGACAGAACTGTTTGTTCTGGATATGGATGGAACCTTTTACCTGGACAACGAGATCATCGACGGATCTCTGGACTTTTTAGAAGAGGTAAAGCGCCTTGGTAAGCGTTTCGTTTTCTTCACAAACAATTCATCCAAATCTCCGAAAACATACATCGACAAACTGGCAAAGATGAACTGCTTTATCGATCGTGACCAGATCATGACTTCCGGAGATGTTATGATCCACTATTTAAAGGAAACTCATCCGGGCAAAACTGTGTACCTGGTAGGCACACCGGATCTGGAAGCGAATTTCAGAGAGAATGGGATCCTTCTCACAGAGGAGCAGCCGGATGTGGTAGTGATCGGTTTCGATCTGACACTGACATATGAAAAGCTGATGCGTGCATGTCTCTATATCAGAAATGGTGCAGAGTTCCTTGCAACACATCTGGATATCAACTGCCCGACTCATGACGGCTTTATTCCGGACTGTGGTTCTATGTGTGCAGCGATCGCACTGTCCACAGGAAAGACTCCGAAATATGTAGGTAAGCCGTTTAAGGAGACGGTTGACTACGTACTGGCGAAAACAGGTGCAGAACTTGACAAGGTAGCATTTGTAGGAGATCGTCTGTACACAGATGTAAAAACAGGTGTGGCTAACGGTGCACATGGTATTCTTGTTCTCAGCGGAGAAGTGAAATTTGAAGACGTAGCAGTATCTGATGTTACGCCGAATGCAATTTTCAACAGTCTGAAAGACATGGGTGAGATGTTAAAAACAATCGAATAAAGATGGGAAAAACTGCTGTGTGCGTATGCATGCGGCAGTTTTTTATATGAAGGAAATCAATGTGTGTGCCTGTGCTTGACAAGGTGTTTTGGGAAGTTTAAACTATAATGAGGACGTATGATTCATGTAGAAATAGGGGAGGTTATCATGAAGTATAAGACAAGGTTTATGGCGTTTTTTGGCACAATGATCTTGTTCCAGCTTGCTGCGAATTTCGCTCATCCGGTGACTCCGACGGTAATCCAGGAATTGGGACTGAATGATTATATGTTTGGTCTGGCACTTGCGGCGATGATGCTTACCAACTTTTTAATGTCACCGTTCTGGGGAAAGATCAACGTATACATTTCTTCCCGAGCATCCCTTTTGATCGGATGCTGCGGATACGGAATCGCACAGGTGTGGTTCGGTTATGCGACAACGGAACTGCAGATCATTCTGGCTCGCATGTTTGCCGGATTGTTTACCGGTGGTATTTTCGTAAGCTTCCTGACTTACGTAGTAAACGTATCCAATCCGGAAGATCAGGCAAAATATCTGACATACAGTGCGACGATCCAGAGTGTGGCAAGTGCGTTTGGTTATATGATCGGTGGATTTATCGGAGAATATTCCGTTAAGGCAGCGTTCCTGATCCAGGCAGGCACATTATTTGTTGTTGCGATTCTGTTTTTTGTAATCTGTCTTCCGGATGGACAGACAGGTGTGAAGATTTCCGGAAAACAGCTTGCAAAAGAGGCAAATCCATTCCAGGCGTTCCTCGACAGCGGCAAGTTTATGAGCATTGCATTTGCAATGTTGTTTGCAGTCAATATCCTGATCAACTTTGCCAATACCGGTTTTGACCAGGCATTTAATTATTATCTGAAAGATCAGCTTGGCTTAACTTCTTCCTATAATGGAATTATCAAAGCGGCGGTAGGATTTGTATCCTTTATCTCCAATATGACACTTTGTATCTGGATCATCAATAAGACAAATACAAAGAAATCCATGGTGGTTCTTGTGTCAGTCTGTGCGGCAGCGGCTCTCGGAACAACTGTGATCGGAAATATCGGTATCTTTATCGCATTCAGTATTCTTGTATATGCAGGATACTCCGTAAGTATTCCGGTTCTTCAGAATATGGTGGCAGCGCAGGCTGATCCGGCCCAGAAGAATCTGGTTATGGGATTCTATAATGCGACGAAATCCCTGGGCAGTATCGCAGGATCACTGATCGCAGGTTTCATTTATTCTGTCCATGCGAAACTTCCGTTTGCGATTACATTTGCAATCTACGCGGCAAGTATTTTCGTGGCAGTTGGTTATCTGGTTTACAACAAAAAGGTTTCCAGACGTTAAGTTCATCTGAATGTTACATAGGAGGAAAATAATATGACATATAAGAAACGGTTTGCGTTATATTTTGCCGTTATGATCTTGTTTAATATGGCTGCAAGCTTCGCACATCCGGTAACGCCGACCATTATTCAAGACCAGAATATGCACGATTACATGTTTGGTGTAGCACTCGGTGTTATGCTGATCACCAACTTCCTGATGTCACCATTCTGGGGAAAGATTAATATATACATTTCTTCCAGACGCACATTCTTGATCGGATGTCTCGGCTATGCGGTGGCGCAGCTCTGGTTTGCATATTCCGTCACAGAAATGCAGATCATTCTGGCTCGTATGTTTGCCGGACTGTTTACCGGTGGTATTTACGTAAGTTTCCTGACTTACATTGTTAACGTTTCTAATCCGGAAGATCAGGCGAGATACCTGACTTATAACGCAACGATCCAGAGTGTGGGCAGTGCGTTTGGGTATATGATCGGCGGTTTCCTTGGTGAATTCTCTGTAAGAGGAACGTTCCTGATCCAGGTAGCTTGTATTTTAATTTCCGGTGTTGCTTTTTATTTTATCTGCGTTCCGGATGCTATTCCGGGAGCAAAGATCAACGGAAAGCAGTTGGCGAAAGAGGTCAATCCGTTCCAGGCATTTATGGATTGCAGATTGTTTATGAGCGTGGCATTTGCGATGCTGTTTGCGGTAAACATTCTGATCAACTTTGCCAATACCGGTTTCGACCAGGCATTTAACTATTATCTGAAGGATCAGCTTGGTCTGACATCCTCTTATAACGGAATTATCAAAGCAGCGGTTGGCTTGGTATCCTTTGTATCCAATATGACAATCTGTGTATGGATCATCAACAAGACGGATACAAAGAAGTCCATGACAGTACTGGTTGCGATCTGTGCGGCTGCAGCACTTGGAATTACTGTATTTGAAAACATTGCGATCTTTATGGTACTTGGCGTGCTTGTTTATGCAGGCTACTCCGTCAGCCTTCCGGTTATCCAGAACATGGTTGCGGCTCAGGCAGATCCGGCCCAGAAGAATCTGGTCATGGGATTCTACAATGCAACAAAGTCCCTTGGCAGTATCGCAGGTTCCTTCATTGCAGGCGGTATTTATGCGGTAAACGCGAAGCTTCCGTTTGGTATCACATTTGTGATCTACGCAGTGGGCGTTGTGGCAGCATTCGGATATATGGTGTATGCAAAAAAGGAAAGATAAACCTTCTTGACAGATTTTCAGATTACTGATATAGTACAATACGGATTTAAGGGGAAGATTCGGGAGAGAACCTGGATCTTCTCTTTTTGTTTTGGATTCAAGAAAGGAATATAGATGGAAACAGTAAGATTTGAAGAATTAAATTTAGATCCGCGCATCCTGCGTGCGATCACAGATATGGGATTTGAGGCAGCGTCTCCGATCCAGGCGCAGGCGATCCCGGTGCAGATGGAAGGAAAGGACATGATCGGTCAGGCTCAGACCGGTACAGGTAAGACAGCTGCATTCGGTATCCCGATGCTGCAGAAGATCGATCCGGACAACCGCAAGACACAGGCGATCATTCTCTGCCCGACTCGTGAGCTGGCGATCCAGGTAGCAGAGGAGCTTCGCAAGCTTGCAAAATACATGGCAGGAATCAAGATCCTTCCGGTATACGGCGGTCAGGAGATCATCAAACAGATCCGTTCCTTAAAGGGCGGCGTGCAGATTATCGTCGGAACTCCGGGTCGTGTGATGGACCACATGAGAAGAAAGACTATCCGTACCGATGCGATCCACACAGCGGTTCTCGATGAGGCAGATGAGATGCTCAACATGGGCTTCCTTGAAGATATGGAGCTGATCCTTGGTGAGATGCCGGAAGAGCGCCAGACTGTGATGTTCTCTGCAACGATGCCGAGAGAGATCGCAGAGATCGCAAGAAAGTTCCAGAAGGAGCCGGAAAATGTAAAAGTAGTAAAGAAAGAACTGACAGTTCCGGAAGTTACTCAGTATTACTATGAAGTAAAACCGAGAAATAAAGTAGAGGTTATGTGTCGTCTTCTCGATATGTACTCTCCGAAGCTTTCCGTTGTATTCTGTAATACAAAGAACCAGGTAGATGAACTGGTGCAGGCACTTCAGGGTCGTGGTTATTTTGCAGAGGGTCTTCACGGAGATCTGAAGCAGGAGCAGCGTGACCGTGTTATGGACAGCTTCCGTAACGGTGCGACAGAGATTCTCTGTGCAACAGACGTTGCTGCACGTGGTATCGACGTAGACGATGTAGAGGCTGTATTTAACTTTGACATTCCGCAGGACAACGAATACTATGTACACCGTATTGGCCGTACAGGCCGTGCAGGTCGCGTTGGCCGTGCATTCAGCCTTGCAGTTGGAAGCGAGGTATATAAGCTTCGTGACATCCAGAGATTCTGTAAGACAAAGATCATTCCGCAGGCGATCCCGTCCTTAAATGACGTAACTGCGATCAAGGCAGAGAAGATCCTGGATGAAGTAAAAGCGATCATCGAGGCAGGCGAGCTTGAGAGAATGACTCGAATTGTGGAAAAGAGACTTCTCGCAGAAGACTATACTTCCATGGAAATCGCTGCTGCATTCTTAAAGATGAACATGGGTGATGCTTACGAGGACATTGCAGAGGAAGGCAGAACAGGCCGTGATCTGGATGAGCTGGATCGTTGGGCTCGCGGAGGCAGAGATTCCCGCGGCGGTCGCGGAGGACGCGATGGAAGAGGCCGAGGCAGAGGTCGTGACCGTTACGATGATCTGGATGAGTATGTGGACCGCAAGACTGCAAAAGGAGGCGGCAAAGTTCGTCTGTTCATCAACCTCGGTAAGAACCAGAACATCAAGCCGGGCGACATCGTTGGTGCCATCGCAGGCGAAACAGGTATGCCGGGCAAGCTGATCGGAAGCATTGACATGTACGATAAGTACACATTCGTAGAAGTTCCGAGAGCACAGGCAGATATCGTATTGGATGCGATGAACCGTACAAAGATCAAAGGTAAGAATGTTCACGTAGAAGTGGCAAATAAGAGATAAAATGTGTGTTTAGGTTAGTAAAAATAAAATAGAAGTATCTGTAGAAAATTCCCGTACTATCTCAAAATACGGCTGACTACCTTCTCTTCACAGTGTTTTATTTGCCCTTACGTCGGTCGCGATAAGAACGTTTGCGACCTCTGTAAGGGCGCAAAACTTGTGAAGCTCAGTCGTCCAGCCTATCATTTGTGATATGTACGGGATTTTCTATCAGATACTATTTTATTCTTTACTAATCTAAGTACACTTATTAACAATCAGGCTTCACATTTACTGAAAAAGCCAGTAATCTTAGTGCTGTGCAGTTACTGGTATTTAATTAAGGTAACTTGGCTATGAAAAAGTCCCAGAGATGACAGATGTTTTCAAGAAGGACCATAGAATTACGTCGGTACTTGGCGCCTTAGCGCCTTAGTACCGCTACGTAAATTCTCTGAGCGAAAGCGTGTCCGCTTGAAAATTCCTGTCATCCTGGGACTCTTTTGTTACCAATTTGAATTGATTAAATACACATGTTACTTATGCATCAAGCCTTCTCTTTTTTGATCAGCGGAATCGAGATCACAACCATAACAAGTACAGCAATGATCGCTGCTGTTGCGGAAAGAATTGTCAGTGTATAGCTGCCTGTCACATCAAACATCGTACCGAAGATTGTGATGAACGGTGCAGACATCAGCAGTCCGAGCATTGATACGTAAGAATAACCGCTTGCGTAAGTTTCGCCTTTCCAGAACAGTCTGCAGAATAGCGGCATTGTTACTGTAGAAAGCGGCATTGTGATTCCGTAGATAAAGGCACCGGCCATCAATGTTGGCTCGAGGCGCATGAAGATCAGTACATGACCGAGCAATGCAATGAGTGTCGAAAGGATAAACATCTTGATGACACCATAGGAGTCGCAGAGTTTTCCAAGGAAAAGCTTGGTTGCCATGTTTGTGAACAGCGCCAATGAGGTCAGAGTCGCTGCAGTTGATAATTCCATTCCGATAAAGAGACCGATAGACGGAAGGTACTGATTCAGGAAGGAACTGATGATCGCGCATGTATAAGCAGTCAGAGAAACTAAGAATAACGGCTGCTTGATAAAGTATGCAAGACTTTCCTTCTTGGCAGCGCCTTTGGCTTTTGTAACCGGTACATAAGTTTCATCAGCGCCATACGGAAGCATTCCAAGATCCTCCGGCTTGTAGCGGAGAACGAAGATGGAAAACGGAAGGATCAGAGAGATCATGGCTGTACCGATGATCATATAGCAGGTTCTCCAGCCGAGCATTGGGATCAAGGTTCCGAGTGCACTGCTTCCCAACATACCTACAAGGCCTGCACATGCTGCAGAGATACCTACAGCTGTTCCGGTACTCTTGTAGAACCAGTTACCCAGTAAGATCGGAGCCGGGATCATACCGACAAAAGCGGCAGCACATCCCTGAAGAGTTCCAAACAGATAGAACTGCCAGAGTTCATTAAACGTACTCATCATAACGTTAGAACCGCCCATGATAACGGTAGCTACGCTTACCAGAAGGCGAACATCATACTTACGGAACGCCTTTGCTACAAACGGGATTACCAAGGCCTGGCTCATAGTAGCAAGGGTACGATAGAAAGAAAA
Organism: Pilosibacter sp.; assembly: GCA_045647085.1. Taxonomy (GTDB): domain Bacteria; phylum Bacillota; class Clostridia; order Lachnospirales; family Lachnospiraceae; genus Pilosibacter. The sequence goes on along the minus strand of JAZRLX010000017.1, from coordinate 921 downwards.
CTGGCCAAGTTCAACGCCCAGATCCTGGCTGACCGGAGAGAAAAATACACCGGAACAGTTACTGATCAGTCCGAGACCGGATCCCTGCATCATACAACAGGTGATCAGGATCAGCCATGCATAATGAAATTTTGCTTTAGTTTTTGTCATTGTATTACCTTAGATAAAATGTATGCAACGCCACCAGAACCGATCAGAACTGGTGGCGTTTGTTGCTTATAGTAAAATTATTTTTTCGGTTTGATTGCCTGCGGAACTACATCCTTCGGAATACCGCACTCATATTTGCCACCGCCAAGACGGTTGTTGAGCTCTTTCTTCGCAGCTTCGATTGTCTCCGGAGATTCATACATATCGATCGCTGTAGCAGCCATAACTTTTGCGGAGAAGATCATACCCTTGTGAGCGATAGAGGACTTACCCTGAGATGTCCACTGCCAGGAATGAGCCGGAGTGCCTGCAACTTCTGTGAGACCTTTGAACTGAACAGTCGGGCAAACGTAGCTTACGTCACCAACGTCTGTGGAACCAGCCATGCAGCCTTCTACATCTGCTAACGGCATAATGAAATCATAGAGAGCAGCATCTGCGAACGGAGCCATAACTGCTTCTGCATCTGCTTTGTGGCTCTTCTCGTAGTTCTTTAACTGACCCTGGATATCCAGCTTCTTGTTGCCGAATGTAGCATGGTATTCAGCAGCAAGCTTCTGCTCGTCTTCTGTGAAGCCTTCTCTTTCAACTTCAAGAGCGTTCTTGTACATAACTTCCTGCATAGTTGTATTGTCAACCAGGTTGGAGCATGCTTTGATGAATTCCATTTCCATCTTTGTTCCTGTCATAAGAGCAGCGCCTCTTGCGATATCATTGATACGCTCGTAGATTTCTTTTACCTGATCGTTCTTCGGTGCACGGATTAAGTAA
>JAZRLX010000016.1:0-11737 GCA_045647085.1 Pilosibacter sp. | reverse complement strand
CAAAAACTATATAATGTATTTGGGGGGGGTTACGTGTAGTAATATAGCACAGCTTCTGTGAAAAGTGTGCACAAACTTGCGATTTTTTTAACGATTTTTTTGTGCGTTTTTACTTTAACAATGTCTGTCTTTGTATGTTTTTTACATTTTAATAAAAAAAGCGACGTTTGCCTATGTTTCTTTTAAACAAACGTCGCTTTTCTTTGTTTTCTTAAGTTTTGTTTTTTTACTTTTCGAACAGAGCTTCAAACTCTTCCTGACCGATCTTTTCTCTTTCAATCAGGAGATCGCAGCACTTGTGAAGCACATATTCGTGCTCCATGATGATCGCTTTGGCCTTGTCATAACACTCATCGACGATGCGCTTGATCTCGCTGTCGATCACTGTCGCTACATTTTCTCCATAGCTTCTTGTATGAGCCAGATCACGGCCGATGAAGACTTCATCCTCATCGCTTCCGTAATGGATCATGCCTGCCTTCTCAGACATACCGTACTGTGTCACCATCGCACGGGCGATCGCAGTTGCATGTTTGATATCCTGAGATGCACCTGTTGTCACATCCTCAAAAATTAACTCTTCTGCAATACGGCCGCCGAGGGAAACCATGATGTCCTGAAGCATTTTTCCCTTAGTGTTGAACATCTCATCCTTTTCCGGAAGCGGCATAGTATAACCTGCTGCACCCATTCCGGTCGGGATAATGGAAATTGTGTGAACCGGACCCACATCCGGAAGAAGGTGGAATAAAATTGCATGACCTGCCTCGTGGTAAGCCGTAATCTTCTTCTCTTTCTCTGAGATCACCTTGCTCTTCTTCTCTGCACCAATTCCCACTTTAATAAATGCACGCTCGATATCTGCCTGTCTGATATAACGTCTGTCAGACTTTGCTGCGTAGATCGCAGCTTCATTCAAGAGATTTTCCAGATCTGCGCCTGTAAAGCCGGCAGTTGTCTGTGCGATCTTTGCGAGATTTACATCATCACCCAGCGGTTTTGCTGCTGCATGTACTTTTAAGATTTCCTCACGACCTTTGATGTCCGGTCTGCCAACACCGATCTTACGGTCGAAACGACCCGGACGAAGGATCGCCGGATCCAGAATATCCACACGGTTTGTCGCTGCCATAACGATAATACCCTCGTTGACACCAAAACCATCCATCTCTACGAGGAGCTGGTTGAGAGTCTGCTCTCTCTCGTCGTGGCCGCCGCCCATACCGGTACCTCTGCGTCTGGCTACTGCATCGATCTCATCGATAAATACGATACACGGAGCATTCTTCTTCGCATCTTCAAACAAATCGCGAACACGAGATGCACCTACACCGACAAACATTTCTACGAAATCAGAACCGGAAATGGAGAAGAACGGAACACCCGCCTCGCCTGCAACTGCTTTCGCAAGAAGAGTTTTACCGGTTCCCGGAGGGCCCACCAGGATAACACCCTTCGGAATTCTCGCACCTACATCCGTATATTTCTTCGGATTCTTTAAGAAATCTACAATCTCTACCAGATCTTCTTTCTCTTCTGCGAGACCTGCAACTTTGTTAAAATTAATATCGTTTGTCTTGGTCATTCGCGCACGGCTTTTCCCGAAGTTGGCCATCTTCCCGCCGCCTCCGCCACCACCGGCTCTTGCGTTCATGAACAAGAACATCACAACGATCAGAACCATGGAGAAGCAAAGCGGAAGCAAGGTTGTTACCAGATAATTCTCCTGCGGAACATCGATCAGGAAATATTCGATTCCGTTCTCTCTCAGGATCATCTCGATCTCAACCACGTCGGAGACTGCCATGGTCGCGCCCGTGCCATCAGTCAATGTCACGTAAAGCGTACCGGTCGGAGTCTGCTGATTCTGCTCGATCTGGATCTCGCTGATCGTTTTATTTTCTACTGCTACCATAAACTCCTGATAGCTCAGATGTTCACCGAACAGGTTCCTCTGCATCAATGTACTCATGATAATGAGTACAATCGAAATAACCAGAAGGAATCCCATCCCGCGAAACTGCGGTTTCTGTTTCAACTGTCTTCCTCCTTCAGTAATTACTCTTCTACGAACTCTACCACACCCACATACGGAAGGTTGCGGTATTTCTGGTCATAATCAAGTCCGTAACCTACCACGAATTTGTCCGGGATCTCAAAGCATGTATAGTCTGCTTCCATCTGAACTACGCGGCGCTCCGGCTTATCTAATAATGTACAGATCTTTAAGGATGCCGGTTTTCTGGTCTCCAACAGATTCTTCAGATGAGATAATGTTCTGCCGGAATCAACAATATCCTCAACAACTAAAAGATGTTTTCCCTCTACCGGCTCGTCCAGATCTTTGGCAAGACGTACAATACCGGAAGAAACGGTACCGCTTCCATAACTGGAAATAGACATAAAGTCGATCGTAGTCGGAACTGTTAATCGCTTTGCTAAATCACAGGCAAAGAATGCACTTCCCTTTAAGATACATACTAAATGAAGGGATTTTCCTTCATAATCCTTGTTGATCTGCTCTGCCAGCTCGCAAATTTTTGAATTTATTTCCTGCTCATCAATTAATACATGAATTTTCTCAGTCATCGCTTTCTCCTTTGTCCGCCCGGACTTCCAGGACATTCCGGGTCGCATCTGTCACTTTATAGTATTCACTGATCCGATATCCGATAATCCAGAGAATATGATTTCCTTCTGCTAAAAGCAGAATATGATCTCGAAGCTCTTCCGGTATCTTTTCATCGATAAAAAATCGATGGAGTTTCTTTGTTTTTCCGTTTCCGATCATAAAATAATCACCCGGTTCTCTGGTTCTTACCGATAGCGTATCATTGATTTTATCATAATCAAACCATTTCGTATACTGGTTTTTCGGAATTTCCATGTCTTTTTTCCACGAAAACACCGTTGTTTGCAAGGATTTTCCGATTTCCTGCGTCTCTGGTTCCACCGCTTCTTTTCTGATCACCAGCTTCTGATAACTGCGAACTGCCTGCAGACCATATGGAAGATCCACTGACGTTCCGCCTCCCGGACCATTCAATGCCGCGACCGCCTCAATGTGGCGGGCAGTAATATCCTTCGCACTTCCGGCTATTTTTGCGATCATCGCACGGAGCAGATACGATTTCATGATATCCGGCTGGGAGTCGAACATGGCTGTATCAACTTCCACAACAGAAGACACACTATTTTTTAATCCGTTTCCAAGAAGCATTTCCGCCTGAGACACAAAATATTCATCTGCCTGAGAAGCAAATGCAGCTGTTTTTAAAATGTGTTCCTCTGCACGGTCATTGATGTTTTCTCTGATCCACGGGATCAATCCATTGCGCACTTTATTTCGCGCATAAATAAGTTCCTTGTTTGTAGAGTCTTCACACCACAATTCCTTTTCTTCTATTAAATATGCCTCGATCTCTTGTCGATTTATGCCAAGCAGCGGACGGATCAGAGTCAACGTTCCGGATAATTCTCGCACCGGGCGAATTCCACCCAAGCCGCGGAGGCCGCTTCCACGGAACAGATTCATAAGTACTGTCTCCGTCTGATCATCTTTATGATGTGCGGTCGCGATCCTCTTACAGTCAAATTCCTTGGCTGTTTTCTCCAGCCACTGATACCGCAGGATCCGACCGGCCTCTTCTTCAGAATATCCTTGATCCTTCGCATATCCGGCCACATCCTCTCGAACTACATTCAGAGGGACCTGCAGGCGTTCACAAAGTTCTCGCACAAAACACTCATCTCGATCTGCCTCTGTGCCACGTAAACCATGATTCAGATGAAATGCTGTCACGCGGATTCCCAGGGATTTTTCCAGTGTCTTTAACACGAGCAAAAGGCAGACGGAATCCGCTCCGCCTGACACTGCTGCCAGCACGCCGTCCCCCGGTTCTGCCATATGATTTCGCTCCATATATTCCCTTACCTGCATCGTCCACATCTGTGTATTCATCGTCCGTAAATTCCTCCAACCAACACCGTCATATCATCCCTTGGCTCCGGTTCCAGTGCCAGCGCATATGCCATAACCATTTCTGCAGTCTCCTGTGGGCCGGCTTCCGGAAGTCCTGCCAGAAAATCCTGAAACGCTTCTTCTTTTTCTTCCCCCGGCATTGCCTCCAGCACACCATCGCTGACCATGACGATCTTATCGCCATCCCACAACTTTCTTGACAGCAAAACGGGTTCTACCGGATTTAAAACACCGGCCGGAACATGATCCGCCGCCAAAATCTCTACTGCTTCTTCTCCCATAACAAAAGATGCCGCTGCCCCAAGCTTCATCATCTCCACCACGCCGGAATACAGATCCACCAGACAAAGATCCAATGTCGCAGGTCTCTCATGGTGTCCCGTCAGCAACAAGACTGTATTGACCAATTTCAGCGCCGCCCGGGCTGAAAATCCGGTCTCCAGCAACTGTTCGGAAAGCTCTATGACCTTCTCACTGTCCTCGTTAGCGATCCGGCCGCTTCCCATTCCGTCCGACAGACTCATGATCGCCTGACCCGGCAGTCGGTTTTTCAATGTATAGCTGTCGCCCGATATCTCTTCTCCACTCCGCGGGATCCGCGAAGAACCGAACAGCATCCGGTATTTTCCATCTTCTATAAAACGGAATGCTGCTGCATTCCTTGTAATGATCGTTTTTCCATCCTTCGACGGACTCCACGTCCCTTTCATGGCCTTTCCGACCAACTCCGCCGCATCCCTCGCAGTCATGCACCTTCCATTCGTCATCCGTGCCGTAAAAAACAATTCTCTCTGCTCTTCTTCATACTGAAGAACCAGTACATTATCTGCAGAGATCCGACGTTTTTTCAAAGCCGCCTGCAATGACGGCTCCCATTGGGCAGTCACATCCGCTGCCCGTTCCATTTGTCCGGAAAATTCCTCCAGGATCCCGGCCATCTCCTCAAACTGAACCATGACCGCGTCACGACTTTCCAAAAACCGATTCTTCCAAGTAAGATTCATGGTCGCCCGGCCCAAATTCCGGTTTAAATGCCCTAAATAATCAGATTTTCTTCGACAAACTTCAAGAAATCGCCTGGGCATATCCTCATAATCCACGGTTCCTTTTTTCTCAAAGGTCCTAAGCAGATAGTAGAGATAATAGTTTTCTTCTTCATCCCCTTGCTCACATCGTGTGCGAATTCCGCAATTGTTACAGCCTCCGCATACCATAGCGGTGGCCGCCTCTAATGCTGCCAATCCGTCCTCTCTTGTGAGTCCCTGCTCCTCATTCGCTTTTCCAAACGATTTCGCCAAACCTCCCATGGATGATGCCATTTCTCTCAGCCTTTTAGCAGCATACCCATTCAAACCATCCATGTCTTTATGTACTACCCGTTTTCTCAACACAAAAAATCCCTCCTAACCTGCGTATCGTATTATAAACAGATCAGAGGGAAATATTTGTCAGATTCACAGGGCTGTATCAGAAAATCTCACGACATGTTTCATTTAGATTCCTTCGGTTTTAACAAAATCTCATCTTTTTTGACCAGACCCAGTTTTTCCTTGGCTACTTTTTCCACATACTGTTTGGTCTGGACATAAATGCGGTACTCTTCTAACTGCGCCGCACGCGCCTCCTCTTCCGCCAGAACTTTCTCCAGATTCTGCTCCTTCGCACGATATTCCAGATCCTTTTCCTCAAGGGAAGCCTTACCAAAATGTACTACCACAGAAAGGCTGAAAACGACAACAGTAATACCGATCAGCGCAAGACGATTGCCCCAATTGGCGTTGGCATTCATTTTCGTTTTTCTTTTTCCGTTACGATCTCGGTTCTGTGCCATGCTTCCTCATTTCTTTCTTCTGACGATAGTTTCTTTTTTTCATTGTAATCCATATTCCGATGTTTTTCAAGACTTCAAATACGCTCCTGCTCACAATTGCATCATAAAGATACATCCCGAGGAACACACAGCCAATGACATAGCCGCGAAGAATACCACTGTTTTGGTAAAATAACAGCCGAAACGTCATGACCGCACAGTACATCCAATATATCAGATCCTCCAGACCTGTCCACCATTTTCCGTGAGGGATCAACAGACGGAACAGCCGCAGAAAATCATAGCTGATCATGAGAACGACTCCAAGCAGAAAACTGCTTACTGCCAGCTCTGCCTCAAGCTTTATGTATTCACTCACCTGCTGCGCCTCCCAGTTACACACCCGCTTTGCATTGACACAACCTTGCCACACACCTTGTTTGCATTGACACACCTCTTTTGCATTGACTTATTTAAATAATCTGGCCAGCAGAGACTGATTGGATTTTCGATACCCTTCGTTGGATGAATATACCAGGCTGTCCGCATGTCCTTCCAGATCCAGTTCCCCCTTTTCCAAAGACAAACGACTCACATGGAGGTCCTTCCCCTTAATGGTCAAAAGTCCCATGTCCGTATCCAGCACAATGGTATTTTCATCAAATGAGATCACATCCAGGACACCTGTCATGGTTCCCTTTTCGCGGTTGTACAATTCCAGTTTGTGGGATAATCCCAGTTTCTCTTCCATTGAAAAACCTCCTAATATACCTTAAGTTAATGTAAGTATATTAGGAAGCGGATTGATTTATGCTATCTGTTTATGAAAATAAAAAGGACCTCCACCTTTTTGTGAGGTCCTCTTACAGATATTCAAACATTTCTTTCGCATCTTCTTTGCGAGTTGTTTCCTGAATGCTTGTGATACGAACTTTGACTGCTTTCGTACCAAAAGCAATCTCAATAATATCACCGACTTTTACTTCGGCACTGGCTCTTGCCACTTTATCGTTGAGCATAACACGACCACTGTCACAAGCTTCGTTTGCAACTGTTCTTCTCTTGATGATTCGGGATACTTTCAGATACTTATCTAAGCGCATAAGACTTTCTCCTTTTTGCAAGTAAACACCCCTCTACAACGTCCTTTGACATAATAGAGGGGTGTCGTTGTATACGATAACCAGAATTAAGCGTTGATCTGATCTTTCAGTGCTTTTCCTGCTTTGAATTTCGGTGTCTTGGAAGCAGCGATCGGCATCTTCTCACCAGTCTTCGGATTTCTGCCTTCTCTTGCAGCTCTCTCGGATACTTCGAATGTACCGAAGCCTACAACCTGGATCTTCTCGCCTTTTGCTAACTCTTCAGCAACAACATCTGTGAATGCTTTTAAAGCCTTCTCTGCATCTTTCTTGGAAAGCTCTGCCTTCTCTGCTACTGCTGCGATTAATTCTGCCTTATTCATTAATATTTCCTCCTGATATGATTAGCTTATAATTGCCAGACTTTCGCCTGGCAACTTAATTTCCTGCAAATATGCACTCTTACATTTATATATGTTTCGCGTGCCTTTGTCAAGGATTTTCCGTGTTTTGAATGCGCAAAAATCCATTGATTTCCGTTGATTTTTCAAGTTTTTTACGCTCCGCACGTTCCTGGTTTCTGAGCTTGCGTTCTGCACGCTCCATGCGCTTGATCTCAGCCCATCGTTCCTCACTTGTCAGCCCCTCCGGAAGCTTCGGACCACCAAATACATTCGGGTGTCGTGTGATCATTTTCCAACAGATATCGTCAATAACATCTTCGATCGTAAAATTGCCGGCCTCTTTTTCAATCTCTGCATGGATCATGATCTGGTACAGCAGATCTCCCAATTCTTCGCAGAGATTATCCGGATCCTTATTGTCGATCGCCTGCAGCACTTCTGCAGTTTCCTCTACGATATATCGTTTCATAGATTCATGAGTCTGGACACTGTCCCATGGGCAGCCGTCCTTGGCACGGAGTCTGGTCATAATTTCCTTCAGATCGTCTAATGTATACATGCTATCCTCTCCTTTAAAGAAATTATATCACAGTCGTCCACATTTGGAATATATCTATCATCAAAAATCAGATCAGTCCTGCTGCCTTTGGAAGTCCCAGACTCACAATAGGAACATATGTCACCAACAAAAGTCCTGCCAGAATTGCCCCATAGTACAACAGCATATATGGTATCACGCGTCCAAGCGTCGTATTTCCTACTTTGATTCCGACAAATAAGGTATTTCCCACCGGTGGTGTAATATTTCCGATGCAAAGATTGTATACAAGAATCAATCCGAATTGAACCGGATGCATGCCAAAGGTTTTCACGATCGGTAAAAATAATGGCGTAAATATCAGGATGGCGGGAGTCACATCCATAAACGTGCCTGCGATCAACAGAATCACATTCATAATAAGAAGGATCACATATTTGTTATTCGTGACCCCCAGCAGAACCTCTGAAACTGCCTGTGGAATCTGCGTGAAGGCCATAACCCAGCCAAGAATATTTGACACACCGATCAGGAACACCACCATTCCGGACATTTTGGCACTGTCTATAACGATCTTCCAAAAGGATCCTAACGTCATATTTCGATAAAAAATGCCCAAGATCAGCGCATAGACCACCGCGATGGCCGATCCCTCTGTGGCCGTGAAAATCCCTGCAACAATGCCTCCGATCACAACGATGATCAAGGACAAAGACGGAATCGCAGCCAAAGTTGTGTGAAACAGATTGTTCCAGTCAAACTTCCCGGGAGCACCTTTGTAACCATATTTTATGGAAATCATGATCGCTGCCCCTGCACACATAACCGCCCAGATAATGCCCGGGACATATCCTGCCATGAACAAGGCTGCCACTGAAGTTCCGCCGGCCGCCAGAGAGTACGTGATCAAAGCATTAGATGGCGGGATCAGGAGGCCCGACGGCGCAGATGCTGCATTGGTGGCTGCACAGATCGCAGCATCGTATCCCTGTTCTTCTTCTCCGGCGCGAACCATGCTTCCGACTGCTGCCGCAGCAGCGGACGCAGAGCCGGATATAGCGCCAAACAATGCGTTGGCACCCACGTTAGTTACTAACAGTGCACCCGGACATTTGCCTAAGATTGCCATAACAAAGTCCACCAGGCGCTTGGCAATACCTCCCTGATTCATCAGATTGCCTGCCAATATAAAAAATGGGATCGCCGTCAAACTGAACTTGCTCATGCCCACGAAGGTTCTCTGCGCAGCCGTCAAGACTGCCACATCCAAGGGCATGATCCTTACAATGGCTGCCAATGATGAGATACCGATCGCATAGGAAATCGGAACTCCCAGCACCAGCAAGCCTATCAAAACCAATAGAATAATGATCAACGACTGAATCGCCACGAAATACTCACCTCTTTCTTACTCTTTTTCTGCAGTCATTATTAATGCAATATTCAGTATACAATAGACAATATTCAAGATACCACTGAGCGGAAGTACTGTGTAAAATACGCCAACCGGAACGCCCAACGCCGAAGTCCTTTGTGCCATTGCAAGATCTGTGATCTGAATACCTCCGTACACCAGTATAATCCCTGCAAACAAAGCAGCGATCACTTCCGCCAATATAGACAATGCTTTTCGCACATTCGGAGCGGATCTCTCCACTAACAGCGGAATATTCATATGTCCCCGTTCACCCACCACAAGAGAGGCACCCAGCAGCGTCATCCACGCGAACAAATAAGACACCAGCTCCTCCGACCAGGAAGATGGGCTTCCCAAAATATAGCGTGTAAATACCTGCCAGCAAGTCAGTAACGTCATCAAGACAAAACTGCCTCCTGCCAACACATGTAATCCCTTATTTAAATAGTCTCGAATCCTGCTCATATTCCCTCCATATCTATACTTGGAATCTCCTGCAGATTGTACTCCTGGATTCTGTCATAAACCTCTTGAATCTCCGGAATTTTTGATAAGACCGACGCATGGAGAGGCAAAACTGCAATGCGGAATGGTTCCGTATCCGGGTAGATAAATTCTACGCCTTGATTTTGAATCGCATTGTTTATGGAGTCCTCCACACCTTCCATCCACGCTTCTCTCTGCACACGGTTCAAGAGCTTGAACCCCTCTTCAAAGATCATTCGCTCTTCCACAGATAATCCATTCAAAAATGCATTATTTCCGATTAATAGATCAGGGATCATCTGATGCATATCATAGGAGTAGTACTTGCAAATATCTCCATGTCCGTTGTCTCTCAGCGCCAATTCATTATTCTCCGCACCATCGATGATTCCCGACTGTAACGCTGTGTACACCTCTCCAAATCCCATCGGCGTCGCAGATCCGCCAAGCAATCGCATCATCTCAATGTTAGTCGGAGACTGTTGAACGCGGATTTTCAAGCCTTTTAAATCTGCCGGACTGTAAATCGGTTTGTTAATGGTATAAAAATTTCTGGTTCCCGCATCAAGCCAGGTCACAGACGTAAATCCTGCGTCCACAGTCGATTCAAAGATCGGAGTGGTTACCTCAGGATCATCCATGGCTGCGTGATATGCTTCCTGGCCTGAAAACAGATACGGCAGATTGAAAATGCTGTAGTTTTTGCTAAATGTTTCCAATATGGAATTGCTTGCAATGCAGAAATCGATGGCTCCCGTTTGGGTTAACTGAACCATATCTGTCTGAGAACCTAAAAGTTCACTGGGATAAACTTCCACCACATATTGATCTCCCAGTTGTTCATGAATGTATTCCTGAAATGCCGTCAAACCGATGTGCGACGGATGATTGGTGGATTGATTATGTCCGATCCGGACGATTCTTTGCTCCCGAACGTTTGCACAGCCACTGAGCATAAAAACTGCTGATGCAATTGATAGCGAGATCAGGATCATTCGTATGGCCGGTTGTCTCATAAATATGCCTCCTGTCAAAATAAGCCGGTGGGATGTATCCCGCACCGGCTATGTGTCGTTTCATTTGATGTGCACCGATATCAGCTTTCCATCTGCCGGCCAAGAAATCCGGAGGCCGTCGCCGCAAGTCGTAATTCACCCTCTCCAAACTTCATCCGAGGTTCCCGGCTCATCAAGACAACTGCACCAATCGCATCTCCTTCACAAATGATCGGAGTAATTACCTGCGCTGTCACACCTTCCATATCTTCTTCTGCAATCGGTGTGTAAGCCCGGTCATCTTTGCCCGCCTGAATGGTCATTCGCTCCTGGATCACATGCTCCAGCTGTTTGCTGATAGGCTTCTGGTACAGATCTTTTTTTGCCCCGCCTGCTGCTGCAATCACCTGGTCACGGTCTGTAATACATACCATCAAACCGGTTGACTGTGCCATCGCATCCGCATACTGTCCGGCAAACGCATTTAGCTCCATCATCGGAGAGTATTTCTTGAGAATGATCTCGCCCTCTCGGTCTGTAAAGATCTCCAACGGAGTGCCCTCTCGCAAACGCAAGGTACGTCGGATTTCTTTTGGGATCACCACACGGCCGAGATCATCGATTCTCCTTACAATTCCTGTAGCTTTCATATAAAAATTCCTCCATTTACTGTACTAACCGTTTCTGGGTGTAGTATCTGTAAATGAAGGAATTTTATACAAACGGACTATTGGAATGGTTTCAACTTTTATTACGAGAAACGGGCAGGATATTACTATCCTGCCCGAAATATAACATGTGAATTCTTATGTGTTCAAGAATTAGAACTCAAGGTTTTTGCCTGTGTTCTTATCGAATACGTGTGCAACGGAACCGTCGAAGTCGAAGGAAAGTGCTTTGCCGATTGCGAAGTTGCTCATTGTAGCCTGGTCGAGACCCATTGTCTGAACGATAATGATTGTGTCTACGCCGAGAGCTGTAACGTGAAGGTGAACGGAGCTACCCATCATCTCGCTTACGTCT
>JAZRLX010000015.1:0-21110 GCA_045647085.1 Pilosibacter sp. | reverse complement strand
GCAGGCGATCATCAACCTGGCTCTCATGACAGGAAACATCGGTAAACCTGGTACAGGTGCTAACTCCATCACAGGTCAGTGTAATGCGATGGGTTCCCGTGCATACAGTAACACGGCAGTATTCTTCGGCGGCGGTGATTTCACAAACCCGGCAAGAAGAGCGCGTATTGCAGATGTTCTCGGCGTGGATGAGAGCATGTTGGCAGAAAAACCGACGAAGACTTACAACCAGATCATCGAAGGCATCAATGCAGGCGAGATCAAGGGTCTCTGGATCCTGTGTACAAATCCGAGACACAGCTGGACCAACAATGAGACATTTGCTTCTGCAGCCAAGAAGCTGGAGCTGTTCGTTGTGCAGGATATTTATGATACCATCGAGAGTGCAGAGGATTGTACCGTATACTTCCCGGTTGTTCCTGGCATGAAGAAAGAGGGTACTTACATCAACTTAGAGCGTCGTATGTCTGCAATGCGCCCGGTATTAGAGCGCGGCGAGAATGAGATCTCTGACTATGAGGCAATCCTTGGTGTAGGTAAAGCGCTCGGTATGGGCGATGCGCTGAATGGTTGGGAGACTCCGAAGGACTGCTTCAACTTGATGCGTGAATGCTCTAAGAACATGCCATGCGATTTTACAGGACTGACTTGGGAAATGTTAGAAGGTTCTCATGGCTACCAGTGGCCGTATCCGGCAGGTAAAGAAGAGGAAAATAAGGAAGAGCAGAGAAGACTTTACTCTGACGGCAACTTCTTTACACCGTCCAAGAAGGCTCAGTTCATGTTTGAAGAAGTGCGTGAAAATCCGCTTCCGACAACTCCGGAATTCCCGATCGTACTGAACACAGGACGCGGCAGCGTAGGTCAGTGGCATACTCAGAGCCGTACAAAAGAAGTAAAATTCGTAGAAGATGTTTCCTCTAAGAAAGCATATATCTACATGAATACAAAGATGGCAGAAGAGAACGGAGTGAAGGAAATGGATATGATCCGTGTATATTCCGTCAACGGCCAGGATGCAGATTTTGCAGTAAAAGTGACCGACAATGTGCAGTATGGCGAACTCTATGCTCCGATCCACTATATTGAATGTAACAAACTGACTCCGTCCCTTTACGACAGCTACTCTAAAGAGCCGTCTTATAAAGCGACACCGGTGCGTTTCGAGAAGATTGAGAATTAAGGAGGTAGTCTATGTATCGTATTAAAATTGACAGAAGCCGCTGCATCGGCTGCCTGACTTGCGTCACAGCCTGTGTAGTCAGCCATGAAACAGAAAGCGGCGATGCACGAAACCGTGTAACCATCGACAGTGAGATCAAACCGGCACCGATTTTCTGCCGACACTGCGACAGACCGGAATGTGTGTATACATGCATGACTGGTGCGATGAAGAAGAATCCGGAGACCGGATATGTAGAGTACGACAAAGAGCAGTGCGCAAGCTGCTATATGTGCATCATGTCCTGTCCGTACGGTATTCTCAAATATGACAGCATCAATCAGACAGAGATCATGAAGTGTAACATGTGTGTACACAGAAGTGAAGATGGAAAAGGCAACCCGATGTGCGTAGAGAAATGTCCGATGCAGGCCATTACCGTTGAGGAGGTGTAACGATGAAATATGTAGTAATTGGTGCTTCCGCGGCAGGTATCAGCGGTATCCGCGAACTGAGAAAACTGGACAAAGCATGTGAGATCGTTCTGATCTCCAAAGATAAAGATATTTATTCCCGCTGCATTCTCCACCGTTATCTGGGAGGAGAGAGAAGTCTGGAGAGACTGAATTTCGTAGAGAGCAATTTTGAAGAACTATACAATGTTCAGTGGATCAAAGGCGTGGCATGTACAGAAGTGAATCCGGCAGAGAAGATCGTGAAACTGGAAGATGGCAATGAAGTTTCCTACGACAAGCTTCTGATCGCAACCGGTTCTCATACATTCATCCCGCCGATCAAAAATCTGATCGGTGCGAAAAATGTGGTTGGTTTCCGAAATGTGGAAGATATCGAGACATTAAAAGAGGCAGCCAAGACAAGAAAAAATTTCTTTGTCATGGGCGGCGGTCTCGTTGGTCTGGACTGCACCAGCGGTCTGTTAGAACTTGGCGTGAATGTGACTCTGGTAGAAATGGCAAACTGGCTGTTAGTAAAGCAGCTGGATGAGCGTGCTGCAAAAGCATATCAGGATGCATTTACTGCGAAAGGTGTAAAACAGTACTATGGCGTAGGCGTTTCTGAGGCTGTTATCAACGAAGATGGTGAGATCACAGCGATGCGTCTGGCAGACGGCACAGAGATTCCGTGCGATTACGTAGTAATCACAGCCGGTGTCCGTTCCAACGTGGAATTTTTAGAAGGTTCCGGAATCGAGACAAGCCGTTTCGGTCTTGTTTACGATGAGACAGGAAAGGCAAGCGATGAAAATATTTACGGTGCAGGCGATGTGTCCGGACTTAGCCCGATCTGGCCGGTGGCTGTAAAAGAGGGTATCATTGCAGCCAGCAATATGGCGGGTGTTCCGAGAAAGATGACAGACTTCTTTGCAAGTAAGTCCACCATGAATTTCCTGGGAATTCCAAGCATGTCCCTTGGTATGGTTAATCCGGAGGACGATACTTACTCCGTAGAGATCCGTGAAACAAAGACATCCTATAAGAAAATCGTGCATAAAAACGGAAAGATCGTTGGCGCGATCTTGCAGGGTGACCTTGCATATGGCGGTATCTTACAGCAGCTGATCG
Organism: Pilosibacter sp.; assembly: GCA_045647085.1. Lineage (GTDB taxonomy): Bacteria > Bacillota > Clostridia > Lachnospirales > Lachnospiraceae > Pilosibacter. The sequence continues at coordinate 18,365 of JAZRLX010000015.1, read as the reverse complement.
CTCGCAAGATCGACATCACAAAGGTAAAGAAACCGGTATTCGACATCGACTACTCCGATTTCTTCCATATTGATGAGAACTTCGAGTACTATTACGAGGAGGTATAATCTATGAACCGATTGGAAAGAATGCCGGTACCGGTACTTCCGACATTTGTCGGCGCACTGACATTATCAAATGTATATTCCGGAATGGGATATCCGTGGATCCGTCATATTACTATGTGGGCTGCTACGATTGTTCTCTTACTGTATATTGTAAAAATCGTAACATTCCCGCAGGTTTGCAAGAAAGAGTATGAGACAGTGGTTCCATGCAGCCTGTATGCAGGTTTTACCATGGTAACTATGATCCTCGGCAGCTATTATTTTGATTTCATCCCGGCTCTCGGAAAAGGTATGTGGGCAGCTGCGATCGTGATCCATGCAATCCACATCCTGGTATTTACATACCGCAACGTAATTGCAAAAAGAGATATAAATACATTTGTGCCAAGCTGGTTTGTGACGTATAATGGTATCATGGTAAGCTGCGTAGTCGGCGGTGCCATGAATGCGGCAGGAATCTTGAAGTACATTGTATATTATGGTATCATCATCTACTTCATCATTATCCCGATCATGATCTGGAGACTGATGACAGTAGAAGTAAAAGCACCGGTATATCATACAATGGCAGTTGTTCTGGCTCCGTGCAGCCTCTGTGTGGTTAGCTATCTGAATGTGATCAAAGAGCCGAACCAGATGCTTCTGTATGTGCTTTATGCATGTGTACTTGCTTCCTTAGCATTCATTATCATCAAGCTTCCGAAATTCTTTGCATTCCCGTTTGCACCGGGATTCGCAGGAATGACATTCCCGATGGCGATCGGTATTGTAGCCAGCACAAAGATGGCCGGATATCTGAATGGGATCGGCAATGCGGGTCTTGCCAATATCGTGACACAGATCAGCGGATTCCAGGTTTATCTGACATCCATGATCGTTGGCTACGTTCTTCTGAACTTTGCCATGATGGCATTAAAAGTGGAGAGAAAATAATTAAATGAAGATTGGTTGTGTAATCCTGGCAGGCGGAAAAAGTTCCAGAATGGGAACAGACAAAGCCTTGCTGGAATACGATGGAAAACAATTTATCGAACAGATTGCGGAGAAACTGTCCTGGTTCGAGGAGCGGATCATCGCACGAGGCAATAACAGTAGACTGGAAGGCAAATTAGACCGTGAATGGACTGTGATCCCGGATCGATATCCGGATCACGGTCCCATCGGAGGGCTCCATGCGGCGCTCTCAGTCTGCAAATCAGACGCACTGTTTGTGGTGACCTGCGATATGCCTCTCATAGAGAGTGAACTGGTGCAGAAATTATGTGCATGGATACAGGAAACAGACTTCGATAAGGAACGTGTGGATGCGTATGACGTGGTGATTTCTGTCGGGGAGGGCGGGAAGATCCATCCTCTTTGTGGTGTTTATCGAAAGTCTGTGCTTCCTGTGTTGGAGGAACAGATCATTTCTGACCAGAACCGGGTTATGGCAGCGCTTAGAAATCTGCGAGTAAAATATGTGACTATCGACTCTCCTGACCAGGAGAAACAACTGGCCAATATCAATACTCCTCAGGAGTATGAAATGCTGAATGACAAATTCAGAAAATAAATGATCAAATAATTAAAACCATGAAACACGAATTTCGAGTCGTGATTTCCTAAACGTCAGCCTGCGGTACAGAACATGGACACCTGTACCGGGGCGGCGCATGGGACGCGACCGTGGAAAATTCCACCGGAGTATATCGGGAAACGGATATGCTTTCTGTTTTGAGAAGGAGTTCGCATATGAGACATTCGAGATTATCGAAGTTAAACTTCATGGCTTTATGTTGTGTCCTTGGTTTATTCACAAAGAAACTGATCAATCCACTGGCGAATGTGATCACGGAATCACTGCATATTCCGGGTGGGATCAGTACCGGATTTTCAATCATGTTCCTTGTGGTCGCTGCTGAAGTGGTATACGGTGAACGACAGAAAGTGAAATTCTGCGGTACTTTGATGGGATCTGTGCAGGGCTTTCTTGCCTTATGTTTAGGTCGTGTGGGAAGTATGGGACTTCTTGCTCCGCTCGGTTACATTGTCCCCGGAATGTCTATTGACCTGATCTATGGATTGGCAGAACGATTCAAACTGGATCGGACGGAACGCATGGTCTTTGCCAATGCACTTGCAGCGGTAATGGCATCCGTGACAGCCAATGTGCTTGTGTTCCACTTATGGGGCCCGGTGCTGCTCTTATACTTATGTGTGTCAGCCGTCAGTGGAACTGTATACGGATTTCTCGGAGCGGCAGTTGCGGGAAAGCTTCATAGAGCAGGTTTATTCGGATAGTATGGAATACAAAACGGATAAAGACGGAATCATGAAACTATAAAAAGGAATAAACAAAGGAAATCAATTATGAAAAAACATAGAGTCAAAATTTTTGCATTGATCATGGTGGTTTTTACCATCATTGCAGCAGCATTTTATTTCGAAGTGAGAGAAGAGGTTATGGAAGGAGCTCTTCGCGTGACAAACGGTACCAATACCGTTATGCTATATCCTTCCAAATTTGAACGGACCCAGGTAAGCGGAGTCCGTGTAAATGGAAAAGGTGAGGAAATTCCGGTAAACGGAGTTGGAATTGCCCTTAAAGATATCCTTGCTTTAGCGAAGATTGCAGATTATGAATCTGTAAAAGTTATTTCTGATGATTCTTACAGTGCTGTAATCTCCGCAGAAGAAGTGAACGATGTTACAAAGGCATTTTTGCTTTTTGATGAAGAAAATGAACTCCGCCTGGTGGTGTTTGGAGACACCAACAGTAAACGCAGCGTATCCGATGTGGTAGAGATTGTGGTGGAGTAGGAATAGAAATGCTTTAAGAACTACGGTGTGGTGATCATGATTCCGCACCGTTTTTTTTTGTCGAAAAACTGTCAGAACTTTCCGCCGATTATTTATAAAAAAGTAAGGAAAATACCGTCGAAATATGGTATGATTATGACAAGATTGGGAAAAGGAGGACCGTTATGGATCAGATTAATATTCTTGTGGTAGACGATGAAAAAGAAATTGCCGACCTGGTAGAAATCTATCTTGTCAGTGACGGCTATAAAGTATTTAAAGCAAACAACGCTCTGGACGGACTGGAGCTGATCGAAAAAGAAGACATTCATTTGGTGCTTCTTGATATTATGATGCCTGGTATGGATGGTATGGAGATGTGCAGAAGGATCCGTGAGACCAGCAATATTCCGATCATCATGGTCAGTGCGAAATCCACAGATCTGGATAAGATCCTGGGTCTTGGAACAGGTGCGGATGACTACATGGTAAAACCGTTCAATCCGCTGGAACTGACTGCACGAGTAAAATCTCAGCTGAGACGCTATACCCAGTTAAATCCGAACAGCAACCAGGTGCAGGCAGCGAAAAATGAGATCAATATCCGTGGTCTTTCCATCAACAAAGACAATCACAAAGTGGTAGTTTACGGAGAGGAGATCAAGCTGACACCGATCGAGTTTGAGATCCTTTATCTGCTGGCATCCAATCCGGGCCGTGTGTTCAGTACCGATGAGATTTTTGAAAAAGTGTGGAATGAAAAAGTCTATGAGGCGAACAATACAGTTATGGTACATATCCGTCGTCTTCGCGGAAAGATGAAGGAAGATTCCAGACAGAATAAGATCATCACTACAGTATGGGGAGTAGGATACAAAATTGAAAAATAATATCGGCGGGCGCTTCTATACGCAGGTAATCTCAAATATGTTATATAGTACGTTGATTGCCTGCCTGATCGAAGTGTTCTTAATAACCAATATTGATATGCTTGTTACATACCTGGTGGAATCAGGAAGCAGTCTGGCTCCATTTACGATGATCTTCCGAATGGGAACCGTTACAACGATCCTTTATGTGATCATGGGAATTGGAATTTGTTCTTTCACATTCCTTCTTCTTCAGAGAAAGTCCTTGAAATATGTCGGAAAGATTGCCAATGCGGTACAGAATATTTCCGAAGGTGACCTGAATACGGAAATTGAAGTTTGGGGTGATGACGAATTTTCCATGATCGCAGCAAATCTAAATCGTATGGAAGAAGAGATTCGCGAATTGATGGACAAGGAGCGAGAGTCTGAGCGAACAAAAAATGAGCTGATCACCAACGTGGCTCATGACCTCAGAACTCCTCTGACTTCGATCATTGGATATCTGGAGCTGCTTTCAAAGGGGATTCCACTTCCACAGGAAATGCAGCAAAAGTATATTGAAATCGTGTATACAAAAGCAAAACGTCTGGAAAAACTGATCGAGGATCTGTTCGGATTTACAAAAGTCGGCAAGGTATCCATGAACGTGGGAACGGTAGATATTATAAAACTTTTGGGACAGCTCTTAGAAGAGTTCTATCCGAGCTTTGCGGAAAAAGAACTGGTTTATGAACTGGTCAGCAACGTTCCGGCGAAGACGATCACAGCAGATGGAAATCTTCTGGCCAGATTGTTCGACAATCTGATCAACAATGCGATCAAATACGGTGCAGACGGAAAAAAGGTTCTGGTCAATGTATTTGCAGAAGAAGAGATTGTTACGATTTCTGTGACCAACTATGGCCATGTGATCCCGGCTGATGAACTTCCATTTATCTTCAATAAGTTCTACCGTGTAGAGCAGTCTCGTTCGACACAGACAGGTGGAACCGGTCTGGGACTGGCCATTGCGAAGAATATTGTAGACATGCACGGCGGAACGATCTCAGTTGCCAGTGACTTGAACGGAACCGTTTTTACGGTAAAATTACAAGTGAATTTTGACGTAAACAGGGAGAATTTCAGAGCGATAGGATGAAAAACATGAGTAAACGAAACTATGCAGTGATCTTTTCACTGATTCTTACGCTTTTTTGCTGCAGCCTGACCGGTTTTGCAGCTGCAAAGGACGGACCTCCTGTATCTATGGAGGTCTCTTCTATTTATGGAGAAATTGGGAAGATGGGTGTCCATGTTCCCATTTCCGTGAGCCTGTATGGTCAGTCGTCTGAAACATTTAACGGAATTCTTTCGATTCAGACATTGGAAAACGGAACAGAAGAAGGCGAAGAAATCTATGAATATCAGTATCCGGTGGAGATTGCTCCGGCGGAGACGAAGGAATTGGAGTTGTACGTTCCTCTTGGACAGCGCAGCAGCAAGATACATGTGCTCTTAAAAGAACAGAATGGACAAACTGTGTCAACGCAGACAGTGGAATTTGATGTCTCTGCTGATACGGGACGTTTATTGATCGGAGTCCTTTCTGATCGTGCAGAACAGTTGGCCTATTTTGATGGTATCAGCCTGGATTACGGAATGGTACAGTCAGAGACCATTGTCTTGGATGAAACCATGTTTCCGGAGGATGCCAAGGGTCTGGAACTTTTGGATCTTCTGGTGATCAGCCATTATGAGACAGACCGACTTTCAGAGACACAGCTGACTGCCATACAGACATGGGTGGAAAACGGCGGAACATTGCTGATCGGTACCGGAGCGACCGTCTACAGTACATTGGGTGTATTGTCTGAGGAACTGATCGAGCTTCCGATTGGTGGGATTTTTTATGAAAATGTGAATCTCGGAACAGAGTACGCAGAAAAAGCGCCGGGTGATGCAGAAGTAAACATGGCGTATGCAGAATTGACCATTCCGGATGGTTCCGTAGTAGAAGAAAGTGATGGAAATCCATTGCTGACTATGGTAAAACGAGGCGATGGAAAGATTGGCATTTTCAGCTATTGTCTGGACGAGATCACAGAATTTGTGGAAAAGAATCCCAATTACCTGGTGCAGATGTTGACAAAGGTACTGGGAGACAATGAGATTTCTAATTTATATTATTATAGCTCCTATGGTTCTGATGAGGAATATTGGAATGCATATAGTCTGGTTAACACCGGAAGTGCGGATCGTCTTCCGAACCTGGGTGCTTACGGGATCGTGATCGTTATTTATATTATTCTGGTAGGTCCGGGACTCTATGTATTCTTAAAGAAAAAGGACATCAGCCGCCTTTACGGTACAACCGTTCTGGTCGCTGCAATGGGAGTCTCCTGTGTGGTTTATATGATGGGTGTGGGTACGAGATTTACTTCACAGTTCTTTCAGGTGGCATCTGTTCTCGAACTGGATGGAGTGCAGGTAGAAGAATCTTCGTATATGAGTGTACAGACACCGGACAATCGATCGTTTGCGATGAGCATTCCGGCGACTTATGATGTAATGACACTGACCAGAACCAGTCGGTATAATGAGCAATTTACAGATGATTTCCAACCGGAAAAAGAAGGAAACGTAAAAATTCAAGAGGATCAACAGGGAACTTCTGTTTCTGCGAAGAGATCAAAGGCATTTGAACCTAGATTTTTTAAGCTGACCAAGAGCGGAGACTTGATTTCTCAGGGAAATATCTCCGGAAAGATCATGTGGAATGATGGAAAGATATCCGGTACCATCGAAAACCGTCTTCCATTTGCATTAGAGGATGCGGCTTTGGTTTTGTATGGTCAGATGTATTTGATAGGAAATCTGGAGTCCGGAGCCATTCTGACATTTGACGAGCAGGAGTTATTGACTTGGCCGGTCGGTATGTCCTATGTGGCGGCTTCTTCAATTGTTGGTTCAGATGCGGAAGGTGAGCTTTCAGACAGCGAATATTTGGAAGATCAAAGCAGAAGCAATCTGTATTCCTACTATCTTGGACAGACATTTTATGATTACACGTCAGAAGCACGTCTCGTGGCAATCGGTCCGGATGGAGGAATTCTGCGGGAAGGGACGTTCAAGGACCAATCTGCTGACGGTGTAACCTTGTATTCTGCGAAGATTTCCGTTACTTCCGGTGAGGAAGAAGTTGTATATCGAAGCGTGTTAAAGAATGATCCGAAAATCACGTCAGGAAGCGGAGCGATGTATGGTGACGCACTTTCCATGTATGGAACGGAACCGATCGCAGTAGAGTATTTCTTAGGAGATAATCTCAATATTGAGCAAGTTTCATTCTTTTCGGTATCTGACGAATTTTTGGAAAAACCGGAGTATTATTATTTGAAGAAGTTTGATGGTGCGGCATATTTTTATAATCAGATGACACAAGTGTACGATTGGGTGGATCTGTCAAAGATTCATTTTTCTGTGGATGAGCTTCGTCCGTATCTGTCTCAGAAAAACAGTATGATGGTTAAGTATACAGCCGGTGAACACGGAACAGCAGGAAATACACTGCTGCTTCCACATCTTATGGTAACAGGGAGGGAAGGCTAATGCTGAAAATCCATGGACTTAAGAAGAAATTCGGTAATTTTCAGGCTCTGAATGGGCTGGATATGGAAATAGAAGAGGGAGCACTCTATGGCTTTGTGGGACCGAACGGAGCCGGAAAGACAACAGCGATCCGCATATTGACAGGCTTATTGCTTCCGGATGAAGGAACGGTGGAGCTGGCGGGAAAAGATGCCCTGAAATACAGAGAAGAAGTAAAAACAGAATTTGGTTATGTACCGGATGAGTTCGGCATGTACGACAACCTGAAAGTCTGGGAATACATGGAGTTTTTTGCATCCTGTTACGGAATGTCCGGACTGGTTGCCAGAAAACGCTGTGCAGAACTTTTGGAGCAGGTGCGCCTGGACGACCGTGCAGATGCGTTTGTAGACAGTTTGTCGAGAGGTATGAAGCAGAGACTCTGCCTTGCAAGAGCACTGATCCATGATCCGAAGTTTCTGGTGCTGGATGAGCCAACGTCCGGAATGGATCCGAGAAACCGTATGGAATTTAAAGAAGTTCTGAAAGAGCTTTGTGCAGAAGGAAAGACCATTCTGGTAAGTTCCCATATTCTTTCTGAACTTTCACAGATGTGCACCGATATCGGAATTATTGATGCGGGCAAGATTGTTTTATCCGGAAGCATGTGGGAAATTTTACAGAAGGTAAATGATTCCAATCCATTGCTGATCAAGGTTTATGACCGAAAAGATGCTGCGATCCGTCTTCTCAGACAGGAGCCTGCAGTGAAGACCATTTCGATCCGCGAAGAGGATATTATGGTACAGTTTCATGGTGACTATGAAGCGGAAGCCTATCTATTAAAGAAGATGGTGGACGCAGGAATCCCGGTCAGCGGATTTATCCGTGAGCAGGGAGATTTGGAGAGCATTTTCATGCAGATCACGAACCGTGAAAAAGGAAAGGTGGTGCTGACCAGTGAAGAGTAATCCGGTTTACAAGAGAGAGACCACAGTACGTTCCAGAAGTCTTCGTATGCCGCTGATCATCTTTGCATTCAATGGTATTCTTGCATTGACGGCACTTTTGAACATGTACCAGACCGTTGCACAGGTACGTAGTTCATCCATGATTCAATATTCTACCTTTTTGGATCTGTATGCATTTGTTGCAACACTGGAATTTTTACTGCTGATGTTTATTATGCCTGCACTTACATCAGGAAGTATCAGCGGTGAGAGGGAGCGCCAGACGTTGGAGTTGTTATTTACGACAAAAATGTCTCCAAGTGACATTATCATGGGCAAATTGCTTTCCGCTGTGGAACAGCTGCTGGTTTTGGTGGTATCCAGCCTTCCGATCGTACTTTTAACATTCGTATACGGAAGTGTGGATTTTAGAGATCTTGGACTGCTGTTGATCTGTTTTACCATTGTTGCTTTTTATGCAGGCGGGATCGGAATCTTATTTTCCTCCCTGCTTCGCAGATCGACTTTTTCCAATGTTTGTACATATGGTGTTCTGCTGTTTGTCGTAGTAGGTACATACATGTTGAACATCTTCTTATTAAATATGAATCAGATTCAGATCAATAACATGGTCCTTCAGCCTGGAATGGAACGCCCGATGGCAGATACCGGAATGGCAGTGTGGGTATTGTTGCTCAATCCGGTGGCTACCTTCGCAGAGATTTTAGGAAATCAGGTTTCCGGTGGTGCGAGTGTGATATCGATCCGAAGCTTTTTTGGAAACAATACAGGAAGCATTCTGTTAAAATACTGGATTCCGATCAGTCTTGCAGTACAAAGTGTAGCTTCTTTTGTGATCATTCGCTGTGCGATCTATTGTCTGAATCCGGTGAAGAACGAGAAGAGATAGGAGAATTGGATGTTTTATATCGGGTGTCATTTATCCTGTGCGAAGGGCTATCTTCCGATGGTTAAGGAAGCGGAAAAGATTGGAGCGACTGCATTCCAGTTTTTTACAAGAAATCCTCGCGGTGGAAATGCAAAAGCGCTGGATGATGCGGATTTAGAAGCATTTTTGAGAAAAAAGGAAGAGTTAGGGATCGGTCCGCTGGTTGCTCATGCGCCTTATACATTAAATGGATGTTCGGCGGATGAACGTGTCCGTGATTTTGCCTGGAGAACCATGCGAGAGGATCTGGAACGTCTGGGAAGAATACGGGCGGTTGCGGAGAACAATGGACTTGCTCCGGCTGAGATCTATTATAATTGCCATCCGGGCAGCCATGTGAAACAAGGAACAGAGGTCGGTATTCAGCTGATCTCCGAGATGCTGAATGGAATCCTGACGCCGGAGCTTACGACGACCGTACTGTTGGAAACGATGGCAGGAAAAGGAAGTGAAGTCGGAGGATCGTTTGCAGAGCTTCGTGAGATCATTGACCGTGTGGAATTTTCAGATAAGGTTGGAGTGTGCCTGGATACTTGTCATGTGTGGGACGGCGGTTATGATATCGTAAATGATCTGGATGGAGTATTAGATGAGTTCGACAGAGTGGTTGGTCTGGATCGTCTAAAGGCAGTTCATCTGAATGACAGTTTGAATCTGCGCGGGGCAAAAAAAGATCGACACGCAAGGATCGGGGAAGGGCGGATCGGCTTGGAAGCGATGATACGAGTGATCAACCATCCGGTTTTGAAGCACCTTCCGTTCTGTCTGGAAACGCCGAATGAGTTGGATGGATACGCAAAAGAAATTGCTTTGTTGAGATCCAAAAGAGAATGAAGGTTCAAATAGGGAATATGCATACCGTCGAGGTGGACATAGAAGCGGATTTATGATATGATGAAAACATCTTTGGAAAGGACGGATTTACAAATATGAAAAAGTTAGAAGAGTACGTAATCAGCATTCCGGATTTCCCGGAACCGGGAATTATTTTCCGTGATGTTACTTCTATTTTACAGGATGCAGATGGTCTTCATCTTGCAATTGATCAGTTGATCGATATGGTGAAGGATCTTGAGTTTGATGTGGTTGTAGGCGCAGAGTCCCGTGGATTTATCTTCGGTACACCGGTTGCTTACGAGCTTCACAAATCTTTCGTTCCGGCCAGAAAACCGGGCAAACTTCCGAGAGAGACTGTATCCAGAGAGTATGAACTGGAATACGGCAAAGGAACCATCGAGCTTCATAAAGATGCGATCAAACCGGGGCAGAAAGTTGTTATCATCGACGACCTGATCGCAACAGGCGGTACTGTAGAAGCGATCGCAAAGCTTGTGGAAGAGCTTGGCGGCGAAGTTGTTAAGATCTGTTTCGTAATGGAGCTTGCAGGACTGGAAGGCAGAAAGAAACTGGAAGGTTACGATGTAGAATCCGCAATTATTTACGAAGGCAAATAAGACATGCAGCTTGACTGGAGTCGTGTATATTCCGTCTCCAGTCAAAATTTTACACTTTACAAGGAACATATGTTCGAATATAATGGTGATTACAAATGAGAGAAGTAGTGTTTAAGATGGAACGTCCGGGTCTGGTGGAAGAGGGACAGACTGTGGATGTCAGTGAGTCCGTGACTCCGATCAATGTCAATTATATGATTGAACCGGCAGTAGCTATGTCGGGATTATTTAAGTTTAATGAGCGTTTGAAAAGCCGTCAGGGTGTCGTGAAATCGATCATCCAGAATGACCGCGGTTATTACGTGACCGTGGAATTTGACGAGTAGAATAGTATCGACAGAAAGGGTGCCGCATGAAATTTTTTCATCTTTCTGATTTACATATAGGAAAACAGTTGCATGGGTTTTCTCTGATCGAGGACCAGAAGTACATTCTGGAGCAAATTTTGGATCTGATCTGCGCGAGGAAGCCGGATGCAGTGCTGGTGGCAGGAGATATCTATGATAAATCTATGCCAAGCGCGGAGGCAGTGGCTTTATTTGATGAGTTTGTGACAAAGTTGGCCGGGATTAAGAATGGACCGGTGATCTGCATGGTTAGTGGAAATCATGATTCGGGAGAGCGCCTTTCTTACGGAAGCCGTTTATTTGCTGAGCATAAAATTTTTATAGCCGGAAGTGCACCGGATCGTGAACAGCCGGAGGTACAGAAAATACAGATTTCGGATGAGGATGGAACAGTCAATATTTATATGATGCCTTTTTTCCGTCCGTCGTATGTGCGAGAGATTCCGGGATTGGAAGACGTAAAAACCTATGAAGATGCGATGCGCGGTTTGATCGGTCAGATGGAACTTGATGAAAATGCGCGCAATGTACTCCTTTGTCATCAGTTCTTTACTAGAAGCGGAAAGGAGCCGGAACGTTCTGATTCTGAGACGGTTCATGTGGGCGGACAGGACAATATTGATGTTTCTGCAGTGTCCGGGTTCGACTATGTGGCAGCAGGACATATTCACCGACCGCAGAATGTATTATTTGCACCGGAAGATGCAAAGATCGTACGATATTGCGGCTCTCCGTTAAAGTACTCTGTTTCAGAGGCAGACCGGGGAAAAGCTGTGACGGAAGTAACGTTAGGAAGAAAAGGAGAGATTCATTTGGAGTTCCTTACGCTTACACCTCTTTATGATGTACGGAAGATTCAGGGAACCCTTGCAGAACTTACATCCCCTTTGACGCTGGCCGCTGCCAATCAAGAAGATTATGTCAGCGTGGTGCTTACAGATGAAGAAGAGCTCTACGAGCCCGGACAGGCCTTGGCGCGTGTATATCCGCGACTGTTAGAGTGGCGTGTGGAAAATTCCAGAACCCGCCATGAGATGCAGGATGTTGTTCTGCAGGAGGAAAAGAAAAGTGTTCTGGAGCTGTTTAATGATTTTTATGAGCAGATGCGAGGAGAAGCATTGAGTGAAAAACAGATGGAAGCGATGCGGAAGGTGATGCAGGCCGTAGGAGGTGACATCGGATGAAACCGTTAACATTGACCATGAGTGCCTTTGGCTCTTATGGTAAAGAGACAACAATCGATTTTACAACGGTTGATCACGGTTTATTCCTGATCACCGGAGATACGGGATCCGGAAAAACGACGATCTTTGATGGAATTACGTTTGCAATCTATGGTGAGACCAGTGGAGGAAAACGTGACGGAAAGATGATGCGAAGTCAGTTTGCAGCACCGACAGACGAAACCTTTGTGGAGCTGACATTTTCCTATCGTGGCGAAGTTTATACGGTTCGACGCAGTCCGGAATACATGAGAGAAAAGAAACGTGGAAACGGTCTGGTCAAGGCAGCCGCTTCCGTGGAACTTACGATGCCGGACGGATCTGCATATCGTGGAAAAGTAAAAGAGACAGACAAGAAGCTATGCGAGATCATGGGAGTTGACCGTGAGCAGTTTACACAGATCGCGATGATCGCACAGGGAGATTTTCTGCGCCTTCTTCATGCGAAGTCTGATGAACGGAAAAAAATCTTTTCAACAATCTTTCATACAGGCCTTTATCGAAAAGTAGAAGATGAACTGTGGGAGCGCAGGAAGGATCTAAAAGAGAAGATCAGCGGTACAGAAGAACGTCTGAAAGCCTATATACAGGGCATTCAGATACCGGAAGGGGCGGAAGATCAGGCAATACCGGAGAAGATGAAGTCAGAGGAAACTCCGGATCTGACTGCAGTACGAGAGCTCTTAGAAAAATTTTTGGAAATCGATCAGAAAAACCTGGCTGTTATTTCTGAGCCTTTTGGTGAGTTGGAAAGCAAATATCATGCGTTGCTGGAAAAACGCGGTCTGGCAAAGAGTGACAATGATATTTTGGATCGGTTTGATAAAGCAGAGAAAGAACTTTTTGCTTATGAAAGTCAGGAAAAAACGTTCAGTGAGCAAAATAAACAGTTAGAAAAAGCAGAAAAAGCGTATCGTGTTCGACCGTTTTTTGATAAATGGAAAGCTGCTGTTCTTGTGGGAAAGGATGCGAAACTGGCAGAGCAGGAGATTAGTGCCCAAAGTGATGCATGTTACTCGGAGCTGTTGAAGGAAGCAGAGCATGTGATCGATGAGGAAACATTTGTCGACTTTGCACGGATATTTCGGAATGCGGAAATTCATGCAATGACGGCTTGGATTTCCGAATGGAAGGCAGAGGAAAAGATGCTTCATGCAGCCGGACAGCGAAAACGAGAGCTGGAGCGAAGGGCAGAGCAGATCGCTCACGCAGAACGGATGTGCCAAAAGAAGGCGATGGATCTGGAACAAAAGGTTATAATTCTTTCCAAAGCCAGAGACCAATACGGAAACTTACAGGAACAATTTTTCAGAGAGCAGGCGGGAATTCTTGCAAAAGAAAAATTGGTATCCGGGCAGCCATGTCCGGTGTGCGGTTCCATAGAACACCCGCAGCCGGCCAGACTCTCGGAAAATGCCGTGACGGAAACCGATGTCAGAAACGCGCAGGAAATCTGGGAGAAACAGAGACAGGTATGTGAAAGTCTGAGTTTGGAAATTCGAGGAGAGCGTGCAAGAATAGAGGAAGCGATTGTACAGCTGGGACTTGCAAAAAAAGAACTTCCCAAAAACTTCGAAGTACGTCTGAAATACCTGGAGACTTTGATAGAACGATCGGAACGATTCTTACATATCAGTGAAACATTGGTAAAAGTGCAAGAACAGCGAATTCGATCGGAAAAGCAAGCAGAGGAAACGAAGCTGGAGTATGTGAAAATTCGAGAAGAGGAAGGTTTTTCGGACGAAACGGAGTATCTGGAAATGATGAACCGGTGGAAGTCCAAAATCCAGTTGGAACAGGAAAAGAGACGAAATGCAGCATATTTTGCAGAACTTCAAGAAATACGTGCGATGTCCCAGACATTAAAACAACAGACAGATGGAAAAGTATATGTTGATCTGGACGTTTTTGATCAGGAACTTCGTCAGTTGAAAGAAAAGAAAGATGAGTTACAGGTTCAAAAAGAGCAAATTACTCGCATTTACAAGAACCACGAAGATCTTCTTGTGATTCTGGAGAAGGAAGAAAAGACATACAGCACTCTGCTCGAGGAATTTCTTCTATATGACAGTCTTTGGCAGGCTGCAGGTGGTAAGATCAAGGGACAGGTGCGTTTGGACTTTGAAACCTATGTACAGCGTATGTACTTTGAAAAGATCCTGGCGGCTGCAAACAAACGCTTTTTGGTCTTTACTGATGGAAAGATGAAGTTAAAGAGCCGACCGATCGATGAGATGGGCTTGGTGGGTGCTTCCGGCTTGGAACTTAATGTATATGTGATGGGAACCGGAAAAGAGCGAGACGTAAAGACATTGTCCGGAGGTGAGTCGTTCCTGGCATCATTAGCATTGGCATTGGGACTTTCTGATGTGGTGCAGAGTCAGGCAGGATCCATACGTCTGGAATCCATGTTTGTGGATGAGGGATTCGGGTCTTTGGATGACAGTACAAGAGATCAGGCGATGCGTGTGTTAAATGATCTGGCAGGAGATGACCGACTTGTTGGTATTATTTCCCATGTAAATACATTGAAGGACAGCATTGAACGGAAACTTGTCGTGAAGCGTGGATTACACGGAAGTACGTTATCTTGGAGTTGATAAGTTCCCGGATTGCTTGTACAATAATGAAAAAACGACCGGAGAAGGAATATGTGGCGTATAGACAATTTAGAACTTGGGCAGTATTTGGATGAAATTGTATCTTGCGATGCGTTCGAATTACATAAAACAGAATTACCGAGCGGAAAGCAGGAGTTTTATATTCCATATATGATGAATGATGCATTGGAATGTTATCTGATCCTGACAAATGGAACGATGACCGGAGTTTATGATCCGAAATGTCAGGCAGAGATTTCAGTGGAGCTTTTAGATACAGACAAAGGACCGGCAGCAATCTTTCGTCAGGGAGACACTTCTGTGTTTACCATTTGGTATGAAGAAAGTTTTTGTGAACAGCAGTGCTATCGCTATGACCAGATCGGTCATTTCTGGGTTACCGGAGAGGAGCATTGGAGACGGCTGGTTTATATTATTGGAACCATCTATGATAAATTTCGCTATATGGGAGAAGATGTCTGCAATGAAAAAGAACAGGCACTGATGCCTTTGATGGAGTTTGCACCATTCCGGTATTATTCTCCAATCCATGAATCGTTGGATTCCTATTACGATGAGACGAACGAAGGACTGGAGTGTATGAGGGGGCTGGCGGATGAGGCCGGAGATCGTGAATTTTTGCGATTGATAAAAATGTACGAACTGGCACCGTTCAAAACACAGATGATACGTCAGTTATCCAATGCAATGCAGAGTCCGAAAAGAAATAGCCTTTACGAATTGATTTATCGAAAAGTAGAGGAGGCGGCGTCTGCATATCCGGATCGGGTATATGCGGATGGGCTTCACGAAACGATTCGACGTAAGCGCATAGAAATCAGCGAAAAACTGACCTCTGAAGGGTACACAGG
This sequence comes from Pilosibacter sp., assembly GCA_045647085.1. Lineage (GTDB taxonomy): Bacteria > Bacillota > Clostridia > Lachnospirales > Lachnospiraceae > Pilosibacter. Next base: position 2,646 of record JAZRLX010000015.1, on the reverse strand, counting down.
CATGTATCCGTTATTTCAAAAAGAAGACCGACAGGTTCTTGTTATGGAAGAACACCCGTTTACGATTCAAGAACTGGAATATGAGAATTATGGATTTAAAGTTCAGTATATGGTTTCAGAAATCACAGAATCGAAAAATGAGCATCCGTTGAATGCAGGATTCTTTAAGAAAAAAGGCAATCGAGGATGGATCGTAAAAGACACGGATCATTTTTAGTCCGTGTCTTTTTTTGTTCCATAGCAAAGTAAAAGCAATATCAATGCATAACATAAGCTTACAAAACCAATTCTTATAATAGTCCAGGTAACCCCGGGAAGATTAGAAGAAATCAGAAGCACTTCAGGCATCAGTCTGTGTATCCCCAGTGTAACCATCAGACTAAACGTCGGTTTCACCAGCACATCCCACGCATCCGGAGAAAAGGAAATCAGCCGTCGCAGTGCATGACTGTGCAGAAGGACCAGAAGAATTTCTGAGATTAGCATTCCCCAGAGACATGCATGGATTCCGAAACGAGGAATTCCGAAAAAGACGAAACAAAGTCGGATTATAAGAGAGATACAGTTATTTGCAAAGGTGATGGCAGTATTTCCCAGACCGTTTAATACACTTCCCATGGTGGTTGCCAGATATAAAAACGGACAGAGCCAGGCAAGGATCGTGATAAATGTACCTGCATCTTGGTTCTGGAAGACATTCATTCCAAGATCATCCCCAAAGACTGCGAAGATTCCGATGCAGAGGATTCCCATGTAAAGGCTGCAGCGAACGGAGAGAGATAGATTTTTTATGATACCGGAATGATTTCCGACAGCTTGCTGTCTGGCCACTGTTGGGAGGAGTACGACTGCCAGTGAATTTACGATGGCGGAGGGAAACATGATAAAGGGAATGGCCATACCTGTAAGGACTCCGTAGATACTGACAGCTTGAGAACCGGTCAGACCAAACGCCTCCAGTTTGTTGGGGATCATAATGGCTTCTGCACTTTGAAGCAGGTTCATGACAAGACGGTTTGCCATGAGAGGGGCAGCCAGAGCCATCAAAGGAGTGGCAGTCGCCCGAAAAGAAGCAATTGGTGAATGACGGTTCATAGCAGAAGGGATAGAGCCGGATACAAGGAAAAAGCTCAGCAAGACAAAGAGTGCAGAGAATGCTTCGCCGGCGAGCAATCCCCAAACAGCAACAACAGCTGTCACTTCATGGCCGGCAGACTGGTAGATATCAACTGCCAGAAAAACTGTAAAAATTCGCACACATTGTTCAAAAAGCTGAGAGACAGCAGGGAGTTGGACCTGATTTCTTCCATAAAAGTATCCGCAAACACACGCATGCAAGGATGTGAATGGGATCGCCAGTGCCAAAGCCGGAAGAAGAAGAGCACACTGCGGTTCCATTAATATATGTACAGCAAGAAAATCTGCCTGACTGCGGATTACGATTGCCAGGATCAGAGAAATAGAGAAGGAGATACAAAATCCACAAAATAAGGTTTGTTTTGCTTTCTCACGGTTGGCTGCAGTAAATCTGGAAATTGCAGTCTGGATCGATCCGGCGCAGAGAGAAAAACAGATTCCATAGATCGGAAAGACCATCTGGTAAATACCCAATCCCTCTGCGCCAATGACGCGTGAGAGGTAGATACGATAGAAAAAACCGAGAATCCTGGAAACGAGTCCGGCAGCGGTCAAGAACAAGGTACCTGCGATCAGGGTGTGAGCACGAAATAAGTGTTTTATAGACATGAATATGATTCCTCGAGATGTTGGTATCACTTTACTATATGATTATTTTTGATAATGATTCCTAATATTATTATATTTTTCTTAAATCTTCCATTTTTTGTTGAAATAATAGGGGAGTATCATATATAATGTAGGATAGTCCAGAGGAGTTCCGGACATAAAATATATAGTGATAGTAGATGAGGCTTTTAACCTGTATTTACGGAAAGGCGGATTTATGAAAAAGGTAATTTATCTTGACAATGCGGCCACAACAAAGGTGCGTCCGGAAGTTGTGGAGGCGATGCTCCCATATTATACGGAGTATTACGGAAATCCATCTTCTGTGTACGAGTTTTCTACACCGTGCAAGAAGGCAATGGCCCATACAAGAGAAGTGATCGCAAATGCTCTTGGTGCAAAAACAGAAGAGATTTATTTTACTAACGGCGGAACAGAGTCCGATAACTGGGCACTGAAAGCAGCTGCCGAGGCGTATGCTTCCAAGGGTAAACACATTATTACAACAACGATTGAACATCACGCAATCCTTCACACAGCAGAGTATCTGGAGAAGAACGGATATGAGGTAACTTATGTTCCGGTTGATGAGAACGGTGCAGTGGATCTGGAGGCGTTAAAGAACGCGATCCGTCCGGATACTATTTTAATTTCCGTGATGTTTGCAAATAATGAGATCGGTACCATTCAGCCGGTTAAGGAGATTGGTGAGATCGCAAAAGAACATGGAATTTTATTCCACACAGACGCGGTTCAGGCATTTGGTCATGAGCCGATCAACGTAGACGAGTATCATATCGATATGCTTAGTGCCAGTGCGCACAAACTCCACGGACCGAAGGGTGTTGGTTTCCTTTATATCAGAAAGGGACTGAAGCTGCGCTCCTTTATCCACGGAGG
>JAZRLX010000014.1:0-3792 GCA_045647085.1 Pilosibacter sp. | reverse complement strand
GAGGATCGTTTTTGAGGAAATTTAACCTATGACATTCAGAGACAAGCTTAAGAAAATACGTGAAGCGATCAAAGCAGGAAAAGGCGGAGCTGTATTCGAATATTTTTACGATTATTATAAATTTGAAGCGTTTGTCATTATCGCCGTTCTCTACTTTATCGGAAATCTAACCTACACAAAACTGACAGAGAAAGAAATTGTTTTAGCCGGTGCTCTTCTAAACCAATACAACATTCTTGCGGAAGAACAAATTTTTGATCTTGGTGACGATTTTTTATCCATCCAGGGATTGGATCCGAAAGACAACAAGGTAGAATTTAACACATCTCTCCGTTACGCCCATTCCGGAGATTCTTCCTTCAATGATGCTACCATTCAGGGACTGGCTGCCCAGTGTGCCGGAGGAACGATCGATTTTATCACCGGAGATATGGATGCCATGTCCATCTTTGCTTACGGAGAATATTTCTACGATCTTCGAGAAGTTTTTACGGAAGACGAACTGGAACTGTTTGAACCATATATCCTCTATGTAGATCTCGACTATCAGCGCCAGGTGGAAGAAGCGCTTACTACGCCTGAAGTTATTCCTACCATGGTACCACCGGATATGCGTTATCCGGAAAATATGGTTGAACCTATCCCGGTTCTGATCGATCTGCGCGACTCTTCCCTGCTTTCTGAGATTTACATAGATCTCGTTGATGTTCTTTGTTTTGGGTTTACAGTCAATGCTCCGAATCCGGAGATGACAAAAGATTTTTTGTATTATTTAATGGACATGTAATTAAAAAGAGGTTTTCTTGAGCAAATAAATTCACTCAAGAAAACCTCTATTTTGTTAAATACTGAGCTGCAACAACAACTACCAGCCAAAAGCACATGGCAATTCCGGCCAGTAAAAGGCAAACTTTTGCCAACAAATAATTCTTCTCTTTCTCAAAGAAGGAAAATACTCCATAGACTATGGAGGAAATCGTCGTCACGATACTGCAGAGTCCAAAAGCTGCAGCATTCATGGGCGCATCTCCCATGTTTTGATAGGACAAAACTACAGCAACCGTTCCGAATACATATGCAGCCACGATAAGACCAAGTGAAATAAAACTATATTTCGCCAATGGTTTTCTAATATATGATACTTTATTTCCAATTCTTTCCACAGTAGTTATTCCACACTCCTTTTGCTACTACAAATGCAAGGTAGCCGATAAACGCACCGATCGTATTTAACAGCAGATCATCCACGTCAAAACTTCCAACTCGAGCTGTCAGCTGTGCGATCTCAATTCCCAGACTAAATAAAAATCCAAGAAAAGTAATTGTATACCATTTGTTCAGCTGGTCCCAAACTTCCGGCAAGATAAAACCAAATGGCATAAAAGCTACCACATTTCCTGCCAAATTCAGTATGACTGCCTTATATCCTAAGATTTCTCTATGAACAATAAAACGCTTAATTTCTTTCAACAATACCAGATTATACGAATACTCCAAATGTGAATCCGGTGTTCTTCCCATTGCTTCGGCAAAGAACAGATAATATGTCAGCAGAACCAGATATAATATCAATAAAACAAATGCATGTTTCCGGTGTCTGTTTTTTTTCATTTTCAATCTCCAAATCTATCTCAAAATCAATCTCTTAAATATACAGAAATAAAACCACTCAATCCGGGCACGAAACTGAGAAACACAACGAGATTCCAGGCCAAATCATGATCCTATACGATGTCACACTTAACGCGACTAAACAAAAACACAGATAAGACGCTGTACTATGACAGCATCTTATCTGGTTTATCTCTGGAATCCATTTTCCGGATGAGCTTATAATCACTCCGTCAATCGATTAGAATGTAATTTCACTTTTTCTTTTCAGTAATAATGCGCCGCTGATGATCGCAATGATTCCTGTTGTTAATCCTACAGTTGCAATTACAATTCCAACAGCGATGCTGGCTGCGCCTGTATTGCGCATTGTCTTATAAACTCTTTCCATATAACAATCTCCTTATTTAACGCCGTACTGCTCGTAGTATGCGTCGATTGCTGCCTTTAATGTATCGTCGATAACAACCTGGCCTTTTACTTCTTTGTTGTATAAGCACTCAACAACATCGTCCATAGAAACGATCGCTGCTGTATTGAAGCCGTATAACTCTTTTACTTCATCAAGAGCTACTTTATCACCGCTCTTACCAACTTCCTGACGGTTGAGGGATACGATAAGACCAACGATCTCTACGTTTGCAGCGCCTTTTACCTTCGGAACTGTCTCTTCCATGGATTTACCGGAAGTTGTAACGTCCTCGATCATGATAACTCTGTCGCCGTCTTTTAAGGAGCTGCCAAGGAAGCTGCCCTTATCTGCGCCGTGATCTTTCTCTTCCTTACGGTCGGAACAGTAACGAACCTCTTTGCCGTATAAATCGCTGTAAGCGATCGCTGTTACTACTGCAAGCGGGATACCCTTGTAAGCCGGTCCGAATAATACGTCGAAATCATCACCATAGTTGTCATGGATCGCTTTTGCGTAGTACTCGCCAAGTTTACGAAGCTGGGAACCTGTTACGTATCCGCCAGCGTTCATGAAGAACGGAGACTTTCTGCCGCTCTTTAATGTGAAATCACCAAATTTTAATACTTTATTGTCTACCATGAACTCAATAAATTCCTGCTTGTAAGCTTCCATTATTGTATTCTCCTTTGATCTTGTATTTGTTTAATTATTTTACTGCGCCGATAAGCTCGTTGATATCCTGTACGTTGTAACGTCTCATGTAATCTTCGATACCTTTGATAACGTTGACTGTTGTCTCCGGATTTACAAAGTTACCTGTACCGATCGCTACTGCTGTAGCACCTGCAAGGATGAACTCGATCGCATCGTCAGCGTTCATGATACCACCCATACCGATGATCGGGATCTTAACTGCGTTTGCTACCTGGTAAACCATGCGAACCGCTACCGGTTTGATCGCCGGACCGGACATACCGCCTGTCTTGTTTGCGATCGCAAATGTACGTTTGTGGATATCGATCTTCATAGCTGTCAGAGTGTTGATGAGGGATACAACGTCTGCACCGCCTGCTTCAACTGCTTTTGCCATCTCTGTGATATCTGTTACGTTCGGGGAAAGCTTCATGATGATCGGCTGTTTTGCAACCTTCTTAACTGCTGCTGTGATCTCCTCAGCTGCAGATGCCTTCTGGCCGAATGCGATACCGCCTTCTTTTACGTTCGGGCAGGAAATGTTGATCTCAAGCATATCAACATCTGTGTCTGCAAGACGCTCAACTACATCGATGTAGTCTTCTTTTGTCTTACCGCAAACGTTAGCGATAATCTTTGTATCGTACTGTTTTAAGAACGGAATGTCTCTCTCCATGAAAACATCGACGCCCGGGCCCTGAAGACCGATCGCGTTTAACATACCGCCGTAAACTTCTGTTACACGTGGTGTCGGGTTGCCCGGCCACGGAACATTTGCGATACCTTTTGTTACAACTGCACCAAGTTTATTTAAATCGATAGACTCGCCAAACTCCATACCGGAACCAAATGTACCGGAGCAAGTCATAACCGGATTCTTAAGCTCAATACCGGCTAAAGTTACTTTTGTATTCATGCTTAGTCCTCCTTATTCTTTAATCTTAATTGTATGGCATCCACAGCCAAGACATGCACCGATACCGCAAGCCATCTTCTCTTCAAGAGAAATGTAGCACTCGATACCGTTTTCAGCAGCAAATTTCTTTAATCCCATTAACATCGGAGTCGGTCCACAA
>JAZRLX010000013.1:0-1893 GCA_045647085.1 Pilosibacter sp. | reverse complement strand
GTACGAGGAAGCAGTTCATTATGATCCGGTGCAGATCCTTACAAAACAGCCGGAATACAGAAGAAAACTGGAATATTATAAAGAAGCATTGCAGGCCGGCCGTGAAGTGATCAAAAATTGTAAATGTAAGCTTGGCTTTGGAACAGACTTCGTTGCCACACACCAGAACTATGAGAGCGGCTACGAATACAAAGCGTGGATGGATTGTGGCATGGGCGGTTTCCGTGCCCTGCATGCTGCAACTAAAGTCAATGCTGAAATCTTACAGTTAGATGACAAGATCGGTACATTGGAAGTCGGAAAACTGGCGGATATCGCAGCGTGGAAACGCGATCTGCTGACAGATCCGAAGGCATTATTAGACTGTGCTTTTGTCATGAAAGAAGGCGTGATCTACCAGACTGAATGTACAAAAGGGCTGGATGATTAAGATTAGAAAGGAATGATCCTTGGATGAAAACTGCATTTATACATGCGAATTTGATTGATGTGCTGGAAGGCAAGGTGATCCCGAACTGTACTGTGCTCGTGGAGGATGGGATCATTACAGATATTTTAACGAATGATTCACAGATAGATGATGCCACCGTCATCGACTTAGAAGGAAGTTATTTGACACCGGGATTTTTTGACTGCCATGTTCATATTGTCAACGATTCCCTTCCGGAAGCGCTCTCTCCTAAAAAAACGGCAGTCGGCTACACGCTGACTGCTCTGGAAAATCTGGAAAGTCTGGTTAAAGCCGGTGTAACGTTCGCCCGCGATGTAGGTGATATTCACAACATTGGCGTTGAAATGCGTGAAGCGATCAAAGCCGGACGCGTAAAACTGGCTCCGGATCTTCAGGCTTCCGGACGCGCTATCTGCATGACAGGCGGAACCGGCTGGACACGGATCGGCTACGAGGCAGACGGTGTGGACGAGTGCAGAAAAGCAGCTCGCCTGATGTTAAAAAACGGTGCTGATGTAGTCAAACTGATGGGCACAGGCGGTGTCTGCACTGAAGGAACCAAACGTGGCTCTATCCAGCTCAGCGAGGAAGAACTTCGAGCCGCAGTTGCAGAAGCTCATCACGTGGGAGCAAAAGCATGCTGCCACTCTCAAAATATTGAAGGAAACCAGACCGCGATCCGTGCAGGTGTGGACATCATTGAACACGGTGACAATGTGGACGACGAAACCGTTCAGATGATGGTCGAACACGGAACCATTTACGATGCGACTCTGGCATCTCTCAAATGGATCATCGAAGGCGGAAATAAAGGAGTATCTCCTGCTGCTCTTGCCAAAGCCAAAGAGGCTCAGGCTCAGTGCTGCGCCTCCTTCCGCAAAGTTTACGATGCAGGCGTTCTCTGCATCCTCGGCTCCGACAGCGGAACCCAGTTCTGCCGCCACGCAGATTCCCTTTATGAAATGGTTGTTATGGTGGAAGACTGTGATCTGACCCCTGCGGAGGCCTTAAAGATCGGAACCATCAATTCCGCCATCGCCTGCGACGTGGACCATATCCTCGGTTCCCTGAACATCGGCAAAAAGGCACATATGGTTGTATTTAAAGAAAATCCACTGGAGAATATCAGGGTGGTAATGAAGCCTCAGATGACAATCAAGAATGGAGAGGTTATTTGGAGGAATAAGGACTAAATTAAGTGGATATTTAGTTGAGTCAACTTGGTAATAAAGAGTCACAGGGTGACAGGAATTTTCACGCGGACATGCTTTCGCTCAGAGAATTGCGTAACGGTACTAAGACGCTAAAGCGCCAAGTACCGACGGAATTCTATGGTCCTTCTTGAAAACACCTGTCATCCTGGGACTTTTTTATAGCCAAGTTGTCTTAACTAAATACTGATAATTGCAACTCCTTACAGTAATTGGCGATAATAAGCAAAT
>JAZRLX010000012.1:0-4047 GCA_045647085.1 Pilosibacter sp. | reverse complement strand
AATCACGTATAATGTCATAGTAATAAGAAACGTTAAATTGGGTAAATATACCCGTTTTATTCATGAGAGAAAGAGATGGTAAATAGATATGTGGATTGCAGACGGTTGGAAAGACTATGAAGTCATTGACTGTTCAAACGGCGAGAAACTGGAGCGTTGGGGAAATTACATTCTTCTTCGTCCGGATCCGCAGGTTATCTGGGATACTGAGAAAAAAGTCCCGCAGTGGAGAAAATTAAACGGACATTACCACAGAAGCTCCAAAGGCGGCGGAGAATGGGAATTCTTCAACCTTCCGGAGCAGTGGAGCATCAACTACAAAGGGCTTACCTTCCAGTTAAAACCGTTCAGTTTTAAACATACCGGACTCTTCCCGGAGCAGGCTGCAAACTGGGACTGGTTCGGTGATAAGATCCGCAATGCAGGCAGACCGATCAAGGTTCTGAACCTATTTGCTTACACAGGCGGTGCAACATTAGCGGCTGCGAAGGCTGGTGCTTCCGTTACACACGTAGATGCTTCCAAAGGTATGGTCGCATGGGCGAAGGAAAATGCAAAATCCAGTGGTCTTGAGGATGCTCCGATCCGCTGGATCGTGGATGACTGTGTGAAATTCGTAGAGCGTGAGATCCGCCGCGGAAATCATTATGACGCGATCATTATGGACCCGCCGTCCTACGGACGCGGACCGAAAGGTGAGATCTGGAAGATCGAGGATGCGATCTATCCGCTGGTAAAACTCTGCGGACAGCTCCTCTCCGACGACCCGTTATTTTTCCTGATCAATTCCTATACAACAGGATTGGCTCCGTCCGTTCTGACCTATATGCTTGGAACTGTGGTACAGCCGAAATTCGGCGGTATCGTAAAGTCTGATGAGATCGGTCTCCCGGTTACCCACACAGGTCTGGTACTTCCGTGCGGTGCTTCCGGACGTTGGGAGTCTGACAAATAAAATCTGTACGATTGTGTAAAATTATCCTAAGACTATTAGCATAAAAAGGACGCAATATTATGAATATTATTATTGTTGGCTGCGGAAAAGTCGGTATCAGCCTTGCTGAACGTTTATGTGCTGAAGGCCATGACTTAGTCATGGTAGATATTTCCGCAAAAAAAGTGGAAGAAGCTTCCAATCGTTTTGATATTATGGGTATCGTCGGAAATGGTGCTTCGTTCGCGGTTCAGCAGGAGGCCGGTGTAGAAAAGGCCGATCTCTTTATCGCTGTTACTCAGGCAGACGAACTGAATCTGCTCTGCTGTCTGATGGCCAAAAAGAGCGGATGCGCAACGATCGCCCGAGTAAGAAACCCGATGTACAGCCAGGAGATCGGATTCATCCGAGAGCAGCTTGGTATTTCCATGATCATCAATCCGGAATTAACTGCTGCGCGAGAAATTGCCAAACTGTTAAAATTCCCGTCCGCCATCAAGATCGATACGTTTGCGAAAGGCCGTGTCGAGCTTCTGCGCTTCCGTTTAAAACCGGAGATCGGCTTTGGCGGCAAAACTATTATGGAAGTTATGGCACGTCTCAAGACTGAAGTCCTGATCTGTGCAGTTGAACGTGACAACGAGATCATTATCCCAAATGGTAGCTTTGTTCTTGAAGACAGCGATACTCTTTCTATCGTTGGACCATTGGAAGCGACCGCGGAATTTTTTGAAAAGATCGGTGTCCGTTCCAAAAAGGTAAAGAACTCCCTGATCATCGGCGGAGGTACGGTTGCTCATTATCTGGCAAAAGATTTATTAAGAGTTGGATACCGAGTACGTATCATTGAGCGTGATGCGGCTCGCTGTAACTATTTGACAGAAGTGATTCCGGGTGCTGATATTATCAATGGTGATGGCAGCGACGAGAGCCTGCTTCTGGAAGAAGGTCTTACCTATGCAGATTCTGTGGTTTCCCTCACAGGCCTGGATGAGGAAAACATTTTCCTCTCCCTGTTTGCGAAAAAGCATTCCAATGCGAAACTGATCGCTAAGGTAAACAAGATCGCCTTCAATGATGTCGTAGACAGTCTGGATATCGACAGTGTCATTTATCCGAAATATCTGACTGCGGACTACATCGTACAGTATGTACGTGCTCGTCAGAATTCCATCGGAAGTAACGTCGAGACTCTGTACCAGCTGTTTGACGGACGTGCAGAAGCTCTTGAGTTTTCCATCAAAGATGCATCTGAAGTTACTGATGTACCGTTGATGAATCTGAACTTAAAACCGAACCTTCTGATCTGTGCTATTAACCGACACGGAAGGATCTTAACTCCGCGTGGTCAGAATATGATCTGTGTCGGCGATACGGTTATTGTTGTTACTACAAACCGTGGTCTCAATGACATCCGTGATATCTTAAAGAAATAAAGGAGTGTTTCCATGAATTATTCCATGATCGCTTATATCATCGGTTGGATTCTCAGCGTGGAAGCGGCTCTTATGGTTCCTTCCGTGATCGTTTCTATGGTCTACGGAGAGAAAAGCGGCTGGGCATTGGCTGTTACGATTCTGATCTGTCTGATGATCGGACTCCCGCTTCTTAAGAAGCAGCCAACGAACAAAGTTCTTTACGCCAGGGAAGGCGGAGTTATTGTTGCCCTCAGCTGGATCGTGATGAGTTTTATGGGTGCTCTTCCGTTTTATTTTAGCCGTGAGATCCCAAGTCTGGTGGATGCTTTATTTGAAACTGTCTCCGGTTTTACAACGACAGGAGCCAGCATTTTATCCAATCCGGAAGGAATGTCCAAAGGATTAATGTTCTGGCGCTGCTTCACCCACTGGGTTGGCGGTATGGGTGTACTGGTATTCCTGTTATGTCTGCTTCCAATGACCGGCGGCGGCTCCCATATGAACTTAATGAAAGCAGAAAGCCCGGGACCTTCCGTTGGAAAACTGGTTCCGAAAGTACAGTCCACTGCCAAATTATTATATGGCCTGTATTTCATGCTTTCTTTGCTTATGCTGGTACTGCTGCTTTTAGGCGGAATGCCGCTGTTCGACTCCTTCTGTACCACTTTCGGTACTGCAGGCACCGGAGGTTTCGGTATTAAAAATGACAGCTTTGCCAGTTATGCTCCGCATTTGCAGGTCATTGTTACGATCTTTATGATCCTGTTTGGCGTTAACTTTAACGTTTATTTCCTGATCTATATGAAAAAAACAAAAGATGCGCTGAAATGTGAAGAAGCTCGCTGGTACCTGGGGATCATCGCTGTTTCCGTTCTGACTATTACGGGCTTTATCTGGACGCAAGAAAACTATTCCACTCTTTCAGAATCGTTTCGTCATGCATTCTTCCAGGTTGGTTCTATTATTACTACTACCGGATTTGCAACTACAGACTTTAACCTGTGGCCTGCAATCCCGAAAACGATCTTGGTTCTTCTCATGTTCTGTGGTGCCTGTGCGGGCAGTACGGGCGGTGGTATGAAAGTATCACGTATCATGATCCTGCTTCGCACTATGCTTCGTGAACTTGCCTGGAACAGAAGACCGAATCAGGTAAAACGAGTATATTTTGAAGGCCGCCCATTGGATAACGAACTGGTTCGTTCCGTATGCGTATTCCTTACCACATACGCATTTATTTATGCCGGTTCTGTATTCCTGATCAGCATTGACAATTTTGACATGACTACAAACTTTACTGCAGTAGCTGCCACGATCAATAACATCGGACCGGGTCTCGAACTGGTTGGTCCGACACAGAACTTCAGCATTTACTCAAATTTTTCAAAAATCATCCTGATCTTTGATATGCTGGCCGGACGTCTGGAACTTTATCCGATGCTCATTCTGTTCAGCAGAGATACCTGGAGAAAATTCTAAAAGATCCTATAAACTCAAAAAAGTCGAGAACCTGATCATTTTCAAGTTCTCGACTTTTTTATTTCTTCTAATTATTCTATTATCCTACAATCTGAACTAAAATACCGCCAATCGTCAGCATTAGTGCTCCGCAGGATCTTGTTACGATCTGTGCAAACGGAAGTAATTCCATTCTGTGTGCACTGCTGAGTACTGCAACGTTTCCGGATCCTCCCA
>JAZRLX010000011.1:0-5507 GCA_045647085.1 Pilosibacter sp. | reverse complement strand
TTCCCGCTGGACCGGAATCCCGGTAACCAAGCTCACAGAGAGTGAGAGAAATAAGACTCTCCATCTGGATGAGCAGCTTCATAAACGTGTGGTTGGACAGGATGAAGGCGTGGAGAAAGTGACAGAAGCGATCATCCGATCCAAAGCCGGTATTAAAGATCCGACAAAACCAATCGGTTCCTTCTTGTTCTTAGGTCCGACCGGTGTTGGTAAGACGGAGCTTGCAAAAGCACTTGCAGAAAATCTGTTTGACGACGAGACCAATATGGTCCGCATCGATATGAGTGAATATATGGAGAAACATTCTGTATCCAGACTGATCGGCGCACCGCCAGGATACGTAGGTTACGATGAAGGCGGTCAGCTTACAGAGGCAGTCCGCAGAAAACCGTACTGTGTAGTACTGTTTGATGAAGTAGAAAAAGCACATCCGGATGTATTCAATGTGCTTCTTCAGGTGCTGGACGACGGTCGTATCACGGACTCCATGGGTAAGACAGTGGATTTCAAGAACACCATTATTATCTTAACATCCAATATCGGTTCCCAGTATTTGCTGGATGGAATCGACGCGGACGGGATGATCCGACCGGAGGCTGAAGCAGCAGTCATGCATGACCTTCGTGCGCACTTCCGACCGGAATTCCTGAACCGACTGGATGAAACAGTACTCTTTAAACCTCTCACAAAGAGCAACATCGGAGGAATTATCAACCTGCTCATTGCAGATGTCAATAAACGTCTGGTTGACAGGGAGCTTTCTATTACACTGACGGAGGAAGCAAAAGAGTTTATCGTCGAAAACGGCTACGATCCGGTCTACGGTGCAAGACCGCTCAAGCGTTACTTGCAGAAGCACGTGGAGACACTGGCTGCGAAACTGATCCTTTCCGATGGTGTCCGTGTGGGCGATACGATCTTGATCGAAGTTGTGGATGGAAAGCTGAGTGCGAGAGCGGAGAGGTAAGTGAATATTTAATTGAGTCAACTTGGTGATAAAGAAGTCCCAGGCTGACAGGAATTTTCAAGCGGACTCGCTTTCGCTCAGAGAATTGCGTAGCGGTACTAAGGCGCTGAAGCGCCAAGTACCGACGGAATTCTATGGTCCTTCTTGAAAACACCTGTCATCCCCGGGACTTTTTCATAGCCAAGTTAACTTAACTAAATACCGATAATTACAAAACGCTCAGGTGACTAACATTCATAAGTGTTTGTAAAGTTTCTGTATTATTGTACGTATTTAGATTAATAAAGAATAATAAAGCAGTATCTGATAGAAAATCCCGTACATATCTCAAATGTTAGGTTGAACGACTGAGCTTCACGAGTTTTGCGCCCTTACAGAGGTCGCAACGCACTTATCGCGACTTGCGTAAGGGCGAATAAAACGATGTGAAGCAAAGGTAGTCAACCGTAATTTGAAATAGTACGGGATTTTCTACAGATTGCTTTTATTATTTTTACTAATCTAAATATCCATTTTACTGTGTCTCTTCCAGCCCTGCCCTTACACAAATATCCGCAAGGCAGCATCGGCTGCAATAAGGCTTTGTTCTTGCCGTACAGACATCACGTCCATGGTACACCAGACGATGACAGAAATCATTACCCTCTTCTGCCGGAATGATCTTCCATAAAGCCATTTCCACTCTCTTCGGGTCTTTGATCCCATCTACTAAACCCATGCGGTTTACCAGTCGGATACAGTGGGTATCGGTTACGATGGCAGGCTTTCCAAACACATCTCCCATGATCAGATTTGCGCTCTTTCTTCCCACTCCCGGAAGTTTCAGCAATGCTTCAAAATCATCCGGAACATTTCCGTGGTACTCATCACGCAGAATACGCATACAGGCACTGATATCACGGGCCTTGCTGCGTCCGAGACCACATGGACGAACGATTTTTTCAATCTCATCAACCTCTGCATTAGCCAGTGCATTGACATCCGGAAATTTTTCGTACAGTTTTTCCACCACCACATTCACGCGTGCGTCCGTACACTGGGCTGCCAGACGTACACTGACCAGAAGTTTCCATGCTTCATTGTAATCAAGAGAACACTCTGCATCCGGATATTCATTTTTCAAGCGATCAATGATCTCTAATGCCAATCGTTTCTTTTGTTCCATTCTTACTCCACTTCGATCTTAGCTACACGAACCACTAACTGACGACCATACAGATACGGTTTAGTCTTAACGACTACTTTCTCACCATCCTGCTCGTACTCCGGCTCTTCACCATTATCGAGCCATGTGATCTTCTTGATCTTCTTGTCCAGTTTAAATACTTCCTGGAAACGATCCGCATTCTGGATCTTTAATGCTACGTTCGGGTCTGCAGACATCGGAAGTTTGTCACAGAACAGGTAATATGTATTGCCATTCACAAGAATGAAGTCATCTTCTTTGTTTTCCACCTCAATGCCGGACGGATACGGAGCATAAATTGCTTCACCGTTAATGCCAACCCACTGTCCCATAAGGTCATAGATCGCACGGTCCATCAGTCTGAGAGTACCATCACCCATCGGTCCCACATTCATAAGAAGGTTGGAACCATAACGACGACAAACACAAAGATCACGGATCATAGATGCCGGAGACTTGAAGTTGAGATCATCTTTTGTGTATCCCCAGTGATCGGCAAATACCTGGCACATCTCACTTGCAACATATTTTGGAGCGCCTTCCATATTGAGCGGAGACGGTTTTCCACGCTCAAATGTTACGCTGTCCAATTCAATATGACCAAGTGCACCAAGAGCAGAAAGACCTGTGTTGTTGATGATCATCGCTTCCGGCTGATGTTTACGGATTGTCGCGTAAAGTGCATCTTCTTCCCAGTCTGCATCCGGTTTGTCCCACATACCGTCAAACCATAAACCGCCGATCTTACCATATTTTGTACAAAGGATCTCAATACTGTTTCTCAGATACTCTAAATAAGCCGGGAAATCTTCTTTGTATCTCGGCTCAGTCCAGTCGAGTAATGTATGATAGAAGAACGGAATAATTCCATGCTCATGACAAGCATCCACAAACTCTCGAACCAGATCGCGTCCATTGTCATGTACAGAGTCAAAGTCATTCAGGCCACATGTATCGTACAGAGAATATCCGTCATGGTGACGAGTTGTCAGTGTGATATATTTTACACCGGCCTGTTTTGCAGCCACGCAGAGCTGATCTGCCCAGTCCGCAACCGGGTTAAATTCTTTTCTCAACTTGAAATACTCATTCGGATCCATCTTTAAGCTATGAAGCGCCCATTCACCTTTTCCAAGAACACTATAAAGACCAAAGTGAACGAACATACCAAATCCAAGTTTTTCAAACTCTTTGATATACTGTTTGATGATCATAAAACAACCTCCCGTTTGTTGTATATTTATCGTGCGACAGATGCCCTCTTCTGTCTTCCCACTAACTTTTATTATAGTATTGATCTCATACAAAGTCCAGTCTTTCCTTGTTGCAATCCGTACCACTGTCCGTTCGTGTTATCGTCTTTTCTGTCTGAACAAACAGATCACAAGCATGGTTGGAAAGATAATTGAAGCTAAAATTCCTGTTTTCATGTTTCCTTCAAACCATGAGGATACCATACCAACAACCATCGGACCAACCGCACATCCGAGATCGCCTCCAAGCGCCAGAAGCGCAAACAATGCAGTTCCGCCATTCTTTAAAGCTACTGCGGCTTTACTAAATGTTCCCGGCCACATAATACCAACAGAAAATCCGCACACTGCACATCCGACCAGACTCAGAACCGGAAGCGGAGAAAGGCTGATCAGTAAATAGGATGTAACACAAAGAAGCGTACTTCCTTTCATAAATCGATCCAATTCTATCTTGTCTCCATATTTTCCGTAAATCGCTCTGGCTATTCCCATACAGATAGCAAATGTCATTGGCCCTGTCAGATCTCCGGCCGTTTTATTGATTCCCAGACCCTGTTCTGCAAATGCAGATGCCCACTGACCAACAGACTGCTCACTGGCTCCTGCGCAGATCATCATGAGCATAAACAACCAAAATGTTTTGTTGGCAAACAGTTCTTTTACTGTCATACCAACCTCACCCTCAGATATCAAATGTGCAATCGGTGTTTTTAAGAAGATCAAAGCATTAAACAGAGGAATGAGTGCCCAGAAAAATGCCATCCACTTCCACGCATCGATGCCGACAAAATAGAAGAACAATGTTGAACATAAGATGACGCCCACATGTCCCCAGCAGTAAAAGGAATGAAGCAAACTCATGGCTGCCTCTTTATTATCCGTCGGACAGCTCTCCATGATCGGACTGATCAACACTTCGATCAAACCGCCTCCGACTGCACATGTACACCCCGCAATTAAAATTCCCACAAATGGTTCGACCACTTCCGGAAGGGTACCGAGAAATATCAATCCTAATGCTGCAAATAAATGAGCGGCAACAATCAATTTTCGATAACCGATCAGATCTGCATACTTGGTCGCGATCACATCTACGGTCAACTGAACCGCAAAATTGATGGTTACAAGAAATGTGATCTGACTCAGGGGAATCTGGTAAGTTTCATTAAACGTAATAAATAATAATGGACTAAAGTTATTGACGATCGCCTGCACTATATATGCGATAAAGCAAGAAATCATAGTAGTTTTAAAATTGAACTTCATAACCGCTCTCCTGTATCAATAATTCTCACGTATCCTACCATGAAAATCAAAAAAATGCAATTTCCTTATTGCCAATTAAGCAAAATTGTGATATTCTATTTGTAGATAAGATGTAACTGTATTTATAACCGTTAAATCATCATATAAAGGAAGGTAAAATTATGAAAAATTTGAAAAAGAAGTTTACACTTGTTGCAACTCTTGCAGCACTGGTAGTCGGTGTTTTTGCCGGCAAGGCATACATGGATGCAAAATCTCCATATGACAAAGATTACAGCATCTTAACTCCGGAATTCGAAGAGATGGAAGGCCTGATCATCAATGATTCTATGGTTCCGTTAGGACCGGAAGCAACTGCGACTGAGCAGCATCCTTACATCCAGCAGATTGTTGATCTTGTAAATGTTGAGCGTACAAAAGTGGGGCTTGCTCCGTTAACTCTGGATATCCAGTTAAGCAGTGCAGCTCAGATTCGCGCTGAGGAACAGTATACACTCTTCTCCCACAGCAGACCAGATGGCTCCGCTTACCGTACAGTTCTCGATGAGAATGGTATCTCCTATATGGGTTGTGGTGAAAATGTAGCTTATGGTTTCCGTAATCCACAGGCTGTTATGCAGGGCTGGATGGAAAGTGAAGGTCACAAGGCAAATATCCTCCAGGAAAAATTCACACACATCGGTATCGGTTATTATGTAGGACCGAACGGTTACCACTACTGGTCTCAGTTATTCTCCTTCCAGTAAAATATAAAGTTCAAAGCGCCAACGTACACTGATCGACGTTGGCGCTTTTTATTGTCTTAATTCGCTTTTACTTTTCTGACCTCTGC
>JAZRLX010000010.1:0-2348 GCA_045647085.1 Pilosibacter sp. | reverse complement strand
CTCCTGAATACTACTGAATTTTCTGTTCCAAGTATAACATAGAACGTACGCAGTGTGCAAGAAAATTGCCCCGAATGAAGCATCGCGGAAGAAAACTCTTGTCGAAACTTGCGGTCGAAAATCCTTTTATTTTGATTCCCTTTGACCTTATAATGGAACATAAGATGGAAAAGAATGACGGCATGCAAAGGGGGCTTGATCATGAGTAGCGAAATGCGCATGGCCGAATTGGAAGAAGAAAACCGACGGTTGCGAGAAGATAACGAGAAACTTCTGGCAATTATTGATCAGATGAAAATAACCATAAACCGATTGATCGGACGATATATGACAGAAAAATAAAAAGGCCTCTGCCACATTTGGCAGAAGCCTTTTTCCTTGATTGCAAAGTAGGTGTGTGGATTGCAAAACGGGTGTGTTCCGCAAGTTTACTGCACGATACCGTTTACATCAACCGTCCAGGTTTTTCCGTTGTTATCC
The DNA here is from genome assembly GCA_045647085.1 of Pilosibacter sp. GTDB lineage: Bacteria > Bacillota > Clostridia > Lachnospirales > Lachnospiraceae > Pilosibacter. The sequence goes on along the minus strand of JAZRLX010000010.1, from coordinate 1,868 downwards.
TTCAAATCCTTAAATCCGCGACCAAGCTCCGGTTTCACGGAAGAAGTAGAGGAAGTAGATGCTTTCTGTACAGTTCCGCTGGTATTCACAAGGTAAGTGGTTTCATTAAGAACTGCCGGAGCGTATTTCTGGTCAGATGTTGCCTCCTGGCGTTTTCCGTAAACGTAGAGAGTATTATCGCGGAGACCATGGAAGCCCTGGCCTCTTCTGTCACCTTCTGTATAGAAGAACCAAGTATCATTCTCACCTGTTTCCTCATTGTAAATGCTCTGTTTTCCGGTCTTCATTACACCATCTTCTCCGAAGTAAAAGTTTGCGATCTCGCCGTCAGTCAGATTTACGATCTGTTGACCGGTCTGCATTTCGCCCAATTCGTTAAAGGCATATTTCTTACCATTTACAGTGAAAAGCTGATTTCCTGTCTTTTCGGAATGAAGTGCTTTTCCGCTACGGAAGTAGAAGGTGAATGTCTCGTCCATGTCGTGAATGCCTTCGATACCTTCGATGGTGTACCAGCCGCTCGCACGTTTTCCATCGCCTTCTGCACCGTAGTACTGGTAGTCAGCAATTGTCGGAGCAGCGGATTCTGCATTACTGTCGCTTGATGTAATCTCTGTCTTTGGCATTTCTACCCAGCCGGTCTGCATTTTGCCGTCAATAAATGTATAGTAGTTTCCATCAATTTTTCTGTCGTACTGTGTCTCGATCATCTTGCCGTTCTTTGTAAAGTAGTACCATCCTTCTTCTGAATCAGGAGTGAAAGCATTTTCCTTTAACCGGATCCAGCCGGTTTTCATGGTACCGTCGTTCTCTTCTCCGAGATAATACCAGGATCCGTCAATGTTTACCTTTCCGGTGAGCATGTGACCGGATTCATCGAAGTAGTACCATTTTTCATTCTGCTTTAACCAGTTGGAAGTTATGGATTTTCCATTTTCATCAAAATAATACCAGAAGGATGCAGGGGCTTCCGGTGAATCGAGATCGTCTTCGTTAGCCAGCTCGATCCAGGCATTTTTCACCATTTTTCCGTCAGCATCCACATAAAACTCATCGATCTTCTGATTTTTGGTAATGTGACCGTCTTCATTCAGGTAGATCCAGTCATTTCCTTCTTTTCTCCATGTATCTGTGAGAAGTTCTCCGTCCTCGTCGTAAAATACCATGGAACCGTCTTCTTCTGTCCAACCGCATTCGGCAGCGTATACAGTCTGGGACTGCCCGATAAAAGATGGAAGCAGTGCCATAAATGCAGCAGCAGACATGACTGCAAGCATCTGTGTCTGTTTTTTCATAATCGTCTCTCCTTTTTATAAAGTGCGCCTTTGATCAGCGCAGTCAATAGATGTTTACGGGCTGATTATAATGGCATGGTATATACAAAATCCATAGAGGGATAATGGCAGAGCTGCCAGCCGGTGACAAGGGTGGAAACCCCTGTAGAATGACTGGACTGTGTTTGTATTCTGTGGTAAAATAAAAAAAGGTATGCATATGGGAAAGCTGTATTTGCTATATGAGAGGAGTTAATAAACTATGAGAATGAAAGTTTCCAACTACATCGCAATGCGATTAGTAGAAGAAGGAATTAAAGATTGTTTTATGATCACTGGTGGAGGTGCGATGCATTTAAATGATGGTCTTGGTCATCAGCCGGGACTCAAATGCTGGTATAACCACCACGAACAGGCGAGTGCGATCGCAGCAGAAAGCTATGCGAGAATTCACAATAGAATTGCAGCTCTTTGTGTGACAACAGGTCCTGGCGGTACAAATGCACTGACAGGTGTTGTTGGCGGCTGGCTGGATTCCATCCCGATGTTAGTTATTTCCGGTCAGGTTCGTTATGATACAACTGCAAGAAGCAC
>JAZRLX010000009.1:0-16315 GCA_045647085.1 Pilosibacter sp. | reverse complement strand
GTCAGCAGCATGGTAAGTACTGCTACGATCATAACGCTGTATTCTGTAAGATATGGCATTTGGATTCGAATAAAATTATCAATTCCCTGAGCCATATTAAAGAAGACAAGTACGCTGACTCCCATCGCCAGAATGTAACAGTTACCCCTGGAAATAAGGAGTGTCAGTCTAAATACATGACCGGAATATAACATCCAGAACATCAGAACTGCATTCAAAATACCTGATGTAATATCCAGCGGAATATTATTGATAATGGAAATACCCAAGTTTCCGGCAAAAAGAAGAATAATACCAACTACCAATGGCATTAACTGCATGGCTTTTGCACGGTCTCTCTTATAAACATCGTAAATTGTCTTGAATATTCTTACTACTACGATTGCACACAGGCCATACATGATGGCAACCGGCCAATCCATGGAATATACGAACTGGATACTTCCACCATCTCGTACGATCTCCGGCGGCGCCAGAAAGAAATTCGTGAAGACGTTGATCACACTTCCTACCATCAGCAGGAACATCCAGAGTCTGTCGATTCCACGCTTTGCCTCTCCAGCATATTCACGAATAAAACGGAAATATGTACACGGAAGCATCCAAATTCCGATAACTGAAACATGGTACCAGAATTCGTAAGACGGCCACACTCTTGCTCGCATGAGCAGGGAACCACCTGTCCAGAAGACCATGTTAACCAATACAATAATGAATCGATTGATCAGGCTGCTTCTCTTTGCTGTAAGGAAAGCCATCAAGAAAAACGCGTAGCAGTATAGAGCAATGATCGATATAGATAAATAATCACTCATTATGCGAGAGGCCACCTCCTCACGCTTCTGCCAATGTGTTCTTGTGTTCTGACTAAGTTTTGCACATCATGAACCGGCGGATTAATATGTCTCAACTGATTTCCGGTTGAGAGTTCATATTCTTTGAATGTTCCACATCGGAGAATGGTAATCTCCAACGGATCCATTCCAAGAATACGTTTTAAATCATTATAGTCCTGATCCACATATTTGAAATAAATGGTCAGATGCTCCTTTAAGAGCTCTTTACTGACTGCACGACTCACAATTGACTCTGGAGACATCTCCACATATAAATGCAGGTATGGTCGTCCTTTGTCTTCTGTGAATTCTTTGAGAGCAACCCAGTTTTCTATCTTCAATCCAGAAAGATCAATGACACTTCGGATTGAATTTTCAGAAATTCTCGTAAATCCGGCAATATCAATGATTGTAGGAATACGATCAATGTATTCAAAACGAGGAATCCTTGTTTCATCTTCCCGGTTGCTAAGTCCGATACATCGGTACATATCTCCTACACGATATCTTGCAAATGCTCCGCCTTTTAAAACGGTTACTGCAATTTCATATATCTCACCAGGAACAACTTCATCCATTAATACCGTCTTAGGTTGATAGGATGGATCTAACAAGTTTCTTTCCATTTCCTTCTCCGGAATAAACTCATAAAAACAAGTATCTGGGAAGAAATACAATCCGTTTCGTGTCCAAGTTTCAATGCCGATACAACTTGGTTCCGTTCCGGAAAATACTTCGATTGGTCTAACGCCCCAAAGATCTTCCAGATCATCCTTATAGCATCGGTTATCCGTACCTGCACAAACAAAACCTTTCAATTTGAACAAATCTTTTGGTTTTAAATCTCGTTTTTCTTTCTTGCAGATTTGTTTTGCCTTTAAATAACGAAGCAGCATCATCGGTGACATAGAAAATGCCTTCTTTAATAAGGAACCTTTGCTTCCGTCTGACAACTTCGAAACACTAAGGCTTACATAATATGCTACGCTGCCAAGACCAAAGAAGAAGTCGATTCCCTTCTTCATACCCATCTTGAAACCTTTCTTATTTCTTTCAGAAAAGCTCATCTTAACAGCATCATCTACATGCGGTAAAAACTCTACATTTACTTCATCCGTCAATGCAAGCGGAATAAGCCCCGTCGTATATGGTAACGGAGCTAAAGCATAGAGGAAGGTATCCCCAATTTCGATATCAAATTTTCCTTTTTCCGTACTAGTAGAAAGGATCATACATGCAAGTACATTCGTCTTATAAGTCTGCAGCATGCCCTTTGTATACGGAGCCACTTTGATCGGGTGTTTTCCACCCTCCCAGGTTGTCTGAATCCAGATAATCGGTTTATCCGGCAGCATATCTTCTTTCTTGAGCAAAAGAACATCCGCATAATCCTCATAAGTTGTTAACGGAACCATCTTACGGAAATCTTCCAGTGTCTCCGGCTTCTTTCCGTTTAAGATTTTCTTGCCAAGAGGACAATTGCACCACAACTGCATCTGCTCTTCAAGCAGACGTTTCTGGATTTTCATATACTGTTCCATATCCAGGTCCAGGAATCCACAATATTCCTGCCAGATACGTTCATATTCCCTGTTTTTGAGTTTGTCCTCGAAAATCATACCTTCACCTGTCCGTTTTCTACCGTTTTAACGTCGTTTCACCGGCAATAAAAACGGAACTTCTTTCTGATAATCCCCATAGTCTGAAAACTCGCGGGGAAAAATCCATACATCTTGATACCATGCGTACAAAAGATTGATCAAAGATAAGATCATTCCATACACAATCGATGATTTACTTCCACATGCTTCTCCAAGACAAAGGAAACATCCGAAGAACCACCAGATACCGGGATGTCGGCAAATGCCGTAGATACCGGTTCTGCAAACTTTATGTTGATCTGCCTCCTGGCGATAGGTACTGTCAAACGGAAGAGCAAAAAACAATGTATAAATTAATCCGATCAGACAAAGAACCGATGCCCCAAGCCAGATCATCCACCCCGATCTTTGAATATTCCAAGCCTCATATATAAAACCGACACCTGCAGCTATCTGACATAGGCATCCTATCCAAAACAGACCGGACATCCAACGTTTCTTCCAGAACACACGATTCCAATCATACAAAAAACATAGAACAAAACCGCTGCTCCCGATAAGAAGTTCCATACATTCATCCCTTCTTTTTACATACGCCAAAAACCCATTCGTCCACAGACTTATGGTAATATAGCTTATCTTAACACAATTTCAAGAAAAAATAAACACTTTTCATGACATTCTTTTTGTCTTTCAAAGCATTTTCTGGTATTTGCGACAAAAAGAATACTAGAAATTGGGCAAAACACTTCGTATTTTTACCAAAAAACACAACATATTGACCACTTAATTTTCTAAGTTTTTTTAATATATGTGTATTTTGGTGATTTATATTAAATTTATTTTGTATTTTGCAAATCATCGGATTACTTTTGAGGCTACTCTCTATCACTCCATCGCAAGTCTCATAATTGTATCATGAAGAATCTCCGTTCCTTTCTGAATATCCTCATATTCTGTCCATTCCTCCGGAACATGACTTCTTCCATTCAGACTAGGAACAAACAGCATTGCAACATCACAGATCGCACTCATGATCATTGCATCATGTCCGGCTCCGGATAACATACGCTTACAGCTGATGTTCTTTTCTTTGGCAATTTCCTCAAAAATATCCTGTACCTTTTCATCTGTATATACGGATTCAATTCTAAGGATCTCATTTACATCAAAACTAAGTCCCGGATATGTAGCTGTACTTTCTTCTAAAGAAGTACGGATCTCTTCCAGAACAGCACCCACGCTGTCCATATTTTTGCCGCGACAATCAATTTTAAAGATCGTCTCATTTGCCACTACATTCATCGCACCTGGTTTTACTTCTACGCTGCCACAGGTTACCATGGTTCCATCGCCCAGCTCCGCTGTCTTTGCAGTTCCTCGTACCAATGCACGCGCTGATGCCAGCATTGTATCTGCACGCATATTCATCGGAGTCGATCCGGAGTGATCAGAACGTCCCTTAACCGTTACAACCCAACGTCTCAGGCCCGCAATCGCATCCACAATACCGATTTCAATATTCTCTGCATCCAATACAGGTCCCTGTTCAATATGAAGCTCAAGGAACATACGTACCTTTTCCGGATCTAAAACCGCTTCGTTTGCTTTCTCAGGATCAAGTCCATACTCTCTCATTGCCTGTGCCATGCTGATCCCGTCCATATCAAGAGAATTTTCCAACTCATTTTCATAGAGCTGACCACACATCGCACGACTTCCGAACAGACCACCACTAAATCTGGTTCCCTCCTCTTCTGCTGTTGCCACAAATTCGATCGGACAATTTGGAACAAAGCCTTCTTCCTTCATAACACGAGCTACTTCCAGAGCTGCTACAACGCCTGCAAGACCATCAAATCTGCCTCCTGTTCGTACTGTGTCAAAATGGCTTCCCGTCATGATAACCGGAGCATCCGGATTTTTTCCTTCCATACGACCAAAAATATTGCCAACTGCGTCTTCACGAACAGAAAGTCCAATCTCCTTCATAACTTTCACAATATAATCACGAGCCTCTGCAAACTCTTTTGTATAAGTCTGTCTGCAGCATCCCGGTCCTTGTGTCACGCTGATCTTTGCAAGTTCATCAATATCATAACGGATTCTTTCTAACTTTGTCTTCATATGATTCGTCTCCTTTTACGTTCAAAAATAGCTTATTTCTATTATAACAGAATTTTTGTATAATTCCATCAATCTGTGGAAAACTATCCAAAACGAAACATAATATAAAGGAGGATCATTTCTCATGTTTTTAGACAAAATCGCTCTGTTGCTGACAATCGTCGGTGCCATCAACTGGGGAGCTATTGGGTTATTCAGCTTAGATCTGGTTGCAATGATCTTTGGCAATATGTCTCTTCTCAGCCGAATCATCTACTCCCTTGTTGGTGCAGGAGGTCTCTGGTGCATCACACTCTTATTCCGTGACACGACTGTCGGTAACTCAAACGAATAAGCTGTAAAAAGGCACAGAACCTGATTTCCCATCAGACTCTGTGCCTATCCCTTTATCACTTATTTTGCTTTCCAGATCATATCCGGTGTAATATCTGCCAATGTCTTCGCACCGCACATTGCCATCGTATCCTCAAGTTCTGCACCGATCTTGTCCACATAGCACTGAACGCCTTCTGCACCGCCGCCATAAACTGCAGAAACAAACGGACGAGCGATGATCACACCGTCAGCACCCATTGCAAGTGCCTTGAATACATCCGCACCGGTTCTGATACCGCCATCAACAAATACTTTGATCTTACCATCCACTGCCTTCACGATATCCTCAAGAACTTCTGCAGTTGCAGGACACTGATCCAATACACGGCCACCATGGTTAGAAACAAGAATTGCTGCTGCTCCTGCTTCCATTGCCTTTAATGCTGCCTTTGGTGTCATGATACCTTTTACGATAAACGGTACATCAACCATTCCTACGATTTCTTTTAACTCTTCCACAGTTTTGCTTCCTGCCGGCGGAGTCATATTCTTTAAGAATGGAAGGCCCGCTGCATCCACATCCATCGCAACTGCAAATGCACCGCTCTTCTTTACGAGTTCCATTTTCTCACGAACAGTATCCAGATTCCACGGTTTCACTGTCGGAACACCAACGCCGTTTGCTGCTTCGATCGCTGCTGTTGCACCTTCCATAACTGCCGAATTCACACCATCACCAGTAAACGCTGCAATACCTGCTTTTGCACAAGCATCCACGAGTACGTTGTTATATGTCATATCATTATACTTATCACTATAATGCATAGCAACTGCACCAACCGGACCTGCAAAGAACGGATACTTGAATGTCTTTCCGAAAAGCTCCAGAGATGTGTCAACCGGAACATTCTCACAAAGTGTATCCATGTTTACACGAATATCCTGCCATTTCTGATAGTTGCGGATCGCACCATCACCGCTGCCTTTTGCACCCGGACCCGGCATCTGGTTTCTGCAAGCCATACCGTTACAAACCGGACATGCTTTACAATAGTTACCGATACATGTACGTGCCTCTTTTAATACATCATTAAAGTTCATCTTTATACCCCTTTCACGAACTGTTAAGATTTCTCATCTTCCATTATGCTACGAATTTCGATTTTTGTAAATCACAAACAAACCGCGATTTTTTCAAAACCCTTTTCCCAGAACATTTCTGCAAGCAACGCAAGATTTGCCTCACTGTATTCAATTTCTTTAGAGCAGTCTTTGGCATTCAGAATGCGATCCTCTTTTGAAAGACTTCCTGTTTCCATGTACTTTGCTGCATCCAACAGTCGAATCAACAAAATACAAAATGCCACAAGACATCCTCTCGAATAAATATCTCCATCCATTCTGCATTTCATAAAATAGCGATATACGAAATAAACAGCCAGATGTTCATATTCATAATCTCTTTCTTTGATTTCCGCTGACATGTTATTCTCTGCTTCACAGAATATTGAACCATCTTTCAACTTGTCTCGCAGATATTTTAAGCGAGTCGGCCATAACTCATCGATTGGTTCCAATTTTTCACAATAAGATACGATTGTTTCATACGCAGAAACCTTGTCCTGATCAGTTGTATCATCATCTTCAAAAATAATCTGTCGATAATACTCTGCTGATTCTTCGATCTCATCGAAATTTCCAAAATCCAATGCATCCTGAAGTTCTTCCACATATGTAAGAAACAGTTTCAAACGTTTCCAAATAGATTGCCTGCGATCCTGTAAAACAGTAAATGCAGTCTCACGTGCTTTCATTAACACACTTATCAGTTCCGAATCCTCATTCTCTTCTTTTGTATCAGAAAGATCATCCGGCTCTTCAGTTTCAACGAAACCAGCCTTCTCCTCTCGTTCAAGGATCAGTCGTGCAGCCGCCTCACAGCACAGGCCAACACCAGCTTCGGTCAAGCCATCATACCATTCATAATAACGCGGATGCTCCCGACAGATTTCACAGAGAGACCCTTCTCCCAACCCAATAATCAGATCACATAAATTCTCCTGATTCAAAAACGGACAGCGCTCTTCTTTCCCTTGCAGGATGAAATGTCCTTCCTCCCAGTCGATACATGATTTTAATCGATCTCCCAGTTCTCCGGTCACACGTCGATACTCTGCCTGTCGCTCTTCATCTACATCAATTTCCCAGCCAATGCAGCAGCTATCACTACAAGCACCTGCTATACATTGAAAGCGATCATAATAATCAGGTTTCCGAATGATCATCCTTTTCCTCCTTCATACAGCTTCGACCGGTTCCTTGCTCCAGCATTTCGTCATACTCTTCCCATGAGATATAACGACCGCCCATGCTTGCCAAATGATCCGTCCGAAACTGACAATCAATAAACAGAATCCCTCTGTTTTTAATATACTCAGAAAATGCGATCAACGCCGTTTTGGAACCATTCGTCTTTTCTGAAAACATACTTTCTCCAAAGAAACACCTGCCTACCGCTACACCATAAAATCCGCCTGCCAGCTCTCCATCTTCAAATGCCTCGATGCTAAGTGCAAAACCTCTGCGATACAGCTCATAATAAGCCTCTTCAATCTCATCCGAAATCCAGGTTCCTTCTGCATCCTCACGTTTGGCTCTGCATCTGCGAACCGTATCTTGGAAATCACGATTGATCGCCAGGGTGATCATGTGTTTCTTAAAATATTTTCGCATGGATTTGGAAACATGGATTTCATTGGGAAATATCACAAATCGTTCCTTCGGACACCACCATAATATATCCTCGTCCGGATTGTACCAGGGAAATATACCGTGTGTATAAGCTAACAGTAAGCGTTCTACAGATAAATCTCCGCCAACTGCCAGAAGTCCATCCGGTTCTGCCAGTAAAGGATTCGGAAAACTGATTTCTTCTTTATTTAAAAGATAAACTCCCATCTCCCTGCACCTTTCTATTTTGTTTGTTTATTTTTTAATTTTCCTGATCTTTTTGAAGCTGTCTTTTCTATAACAAAAGTATCATCTATACATCCAAGTGTACAGATGCCTCCTTTCTTTAAGCTTCCAAACAACAGCTCATCCACAAGAAGCGGCTTAACCTCGCTTCCGATGATACGCTCCATCTCTCTTGCACCATACTCGGTACTTGTTCCTTTTTTCGCAAGCAGCTGTTTCGCTTCCTCACGAACCTCAAACTGAACGTTCTTCTGAGCCAGCATATCACGAATCTCCTTCAGTTTTTTCTCTGAGATCAGTTCTGCCATCCTATCGTCCATCGGATTAAATACTACAATTCGATTCAGACGATTTCGAAACTCCGGCTGGAAGGTCTTTTTTACTTCTTCCATGATCACATCTGCTTTCACATCGCGATCTCCAAATCCAATTCCGGATTTTCCCACACGGCTTGCACCTGCGTTGGAAGTCATAATGATCACAACATTTCGAAAATCTGCTTTTCTGCCCTGGTTATCTGTCAATGTAGCATAATCCATCACCTGCAGTAAGATATTGTAAATATCCGGATGTGCTTTTTCTATCTCATCTAACAGAAGAACTGCGTGTGGATGTTTGCGGATCTTTTCAGTCAATAATCCGCCCTCTTCATAACCAACATATCCGGCCGGTGCACCGATTAATTTTGCAACCGCATGTTTCTCTTCATATTCACTCATATCAAAACGGATCAATTCAATCCCAAGCTCTTCTGCAAGAGTTCTCGCAATTTCCGTTTTTCCTACACCTGTAGGACCTACGAACAGTAAGCTGGCCAGTGGTTTTCCTTGCTCTAACAGTCCGGCTCTTGAAAACTTGATCGCATTCACAACCTGGTCAATTGCTTCTTTTTGACCAAAGATACGTCCGGCCATTCGTTTTTCCAAACCGGCGAGTTTCTCTACTTCATCACTTTCCACCACTTGCTTTGGGATCTGACATGTCTTCGACAAAATCTCATCAATCAATTCTTTTGACACACTCTGTGTCTTTTGATCTAGTGGATGAAGGCGGCGGTATGCACCTGCCTCATCGATCAGATCGATCGCCTTGTCCGGAAGGAATCGTTCGTTAATATAGCGGTCACTCATCCGAACCGCATAATCCAAAACGCCTTTTCCGTATTTTACACCGTGATAAGATTCATAGTGTTTCTTCAATCCTGTTAAGATCTCAACTGTTTCATCTACTCCCGGCTCTTTGATCTCTACATTCTGGAATCGTCTCACCAGACTCTTACTCTTCTCAAAATGTTTTTTATATTCTTCGTATGTGGTCGCACCGATAAAACGAACCCGCCCCTCTGCCAGATACGGCTTCAACATATTGGAAACATCCAGGCTGCCGCCACTTACTGAACCAGCTCCGACAATATTGTGAATCTCATCAATATAAACGATCGGTTTCTCTTCTGTGCAAATACCTTCCATGATCATCCGGAATCGTTTTTCAAAATCACCACGATACTGAGTGCCTGCCAAAAGACTTCCCATATCAAGAGCATAAATCTTTGCTCCCTTCAGAGGCTCAGGAACTTTTCCCTCATTTAAAAACTTCGCAAGCCCATATACGATCGCTGTTTTTCCAACACCCGGTTCTCCAAGATGAAGTGGGTTATTTTTCTCTTTTCGACAGAGGATCTGCATGGTGCGTTCCAATTCCTCTTCACGACCGATCAGCGGATTAACACCATCCAGCGCCTCATTTAAACAAGTCACATAGTTTTTCCATCGTTCTTGACGCGGTCCGTCTTCCATATATTCTGAATCTTGTGGAATTTCATCAAACACACCTTCCTCGATTCGTGTTTTTCTGTCTTCTCGCTTTTTATGGACTTTCGATTTTGCCTCTGCCGCCATCTCCTGATAAATGATCGTCAGTTCCTGAAGCAGCTCAATCTTACATACACCCTGAACTTCCATATAATATACTGCATAACTCTCTTCCAGAAAAAAGAATCCATTTACCAGGTGTGTCAGTTCAATCACACCTTTTCCACTGTTTTCTGCTGTTTCCTGCGCCTGAAACATGATTGTTTCAAAGCCTTCTGTCATGAGAGGCTGGACCTTTTCGTCCATCACCTCAATATTCTCATTTAAATATCCCTTCAGGTTGTCGCGCAACAGCTCAATCTCACCACCACAGTTTTCAAAAGCTTCACGGAATGTGCGGCATCCTGCAATCATATACAAGAGGAGTTCCGGAGTAATATATTCATAACATTCCTTCGCAGCAGCCGCAAAAGTTCCATTTAATACATCTGCGACTTCTTTCGTCACTCGCATACTCTACACCTCCCTGACACTTAATCGAAACGGATACCCCTCTTCTGCAGCCAAAGCTGCAGCTGTTCTCTGCTTCGATATCGCCACATCATAAGAGTAACTTCCTACTGTTGCCTCTCCTTCTCTGTGTACCTTCATCATCAAAATATTCGCTTCCGCCTCATTTTTATGGAATATACTCATCAAAATATCCACCACAAAATCCATCGGCGTATAATCATCATTATGCATGATCACCTGATAACGTTTCGGCTCCCGAATCCGTGATCTGGTTTTCTCGCTCATTTCACCACGTACTGCCATAATTCATTCCCTTTATTCTATAATAATCTCATTTTAAATACACATTCCCTACAAGTATACTCGATTTTTTCACAAAAAAATAGCCCTAATCTGTATGTGCTTTTCATTGCTTTTAAAAACATTGTCTTGTATAATATAGTAAGCAATTCAAATACATAAACTCAGGGGGAATGTTTTTATGCAGTTTAATCAGGAACGAGTTTTAGAAAGACTCTTCAAGATGATCAAAATCGACAGTGTTACTAAGAGCGAAGGAAATATGTCAGATTTCCTTCAGAAATATTTTGAAGACCTTGGATATGAAGTATACCGTGACGAAGCAGGTAAAGCAATTGGTGGCGATCACGCAGGTAACATCCTGCTTCATATTCCGGGAACGATCGAAGGTGAAGCAATCTGCTTAAATGCACATCAGGATACAGTTGAGCCGGGTATTGGCATCGAACCGATCTTTGAAAACGGTAAGGTAAGAAGTGCAGGCGACACAATCCTTGCCGCAGACGACAAATCCGGTATCGCAATGATGATGGAAATCCACGATGTGCTGAAAGAAACAGGTATTCCGCACAGAGACCTCTGGTTCCTCTTCACAATTGCTGAGGAAAACGGTCTTCTTGGTTCCAAGAACTTTGATTATGAAAAGCTTCCGGCTAAGAACATCTTAGCACTTGATGCAGCAGGCTATCTTGGTGATATGCTTATCTCCGGTGCCGGTAAAGATGATCTGAAAGCAACATTCTATGGAAAGATGGCTCATGGCGGTATCGAACCGGAGAAAGGAATCAGCTCCATTGCTATGTTAGCAAATGCTATTGACCGTGTAAAATTTGGTCGTATCGATCCGGAAACAACATCCAACCTCGGTATCATTGAGGGCGGTATCGCAAACAATATCGTGTGCGATAAAGCATCCTTCACATGTGAAGTTCGTTCCCATTCCGCAAGCCAGATCACAGAACAGATCGAGCTGATCTCCAAAGCTTGCTATGATGCGGCGGAACAGTTCGGCGGTAAAGTTGAAGTTGAAGTTGATCATTTCTGCCCGCCGCATAAACCGGATCTGGAAGGTTACCTTACAAAAGCAATGCACAAAGCTCTTGAATTAGAAGGTATCACTCCGGTATACAAAGTAAGCAACGGCGCTGGCGATGCAAATATCTTCTCCGGCCACGGCTTCAACTGCACAAATATCACAACTGGTATGTTCGCTGTACATACTACAGATGAATATCTCGACATGGATGTATTTGCACAGGCATTCAACGTTGTTTGGAGAATCATCACAGACGATCTGAACTAATCAGATAAATATTTTATAGAAAAAAGGCCATCAAGTCATGTTCTGATCCAAAAATCAAAATATGACCGATGGTCTTTTTTATAGCATCTATTATTTTTTTAACTTATCCAGCATATCCCATACGCCCAACATATACATTACCCCCAGAGCACGGTCATATAAACCATATCCCGGACGGACATTGCCAGGCTTCTCATCCCAAAGGTGACGTCCATGATCCGGACGGATGTACCCCTCAAACCCACAATCGTGGTATGCCTGCAAAATACCCAAAATCCGAGTATCGCCATCACAGTCACGATGACTTGCTTCCTGGAAATCACCATTTTCAAAATGCTTCACATTACGAATGTGCGCAAATGCGATACGGTCACAATGTTTGCGAATGATTGCAGCCACATCATTATCAGCATCTGCATTTAAGCTACCGGAACAAAGTGTCAGGCAGTTATATTCATCATCTACCATGGACAAGAAACGATCAATATTCTCTGCATTTGTCAAAAGTCTCGGGAGACCAAAAATATCCCACGGCGGATCATCCATATGAATTGCCATCTTGATATCGCATTCATGACATGTTGGCATGATCGCTTCAAGAAAATATTTTAAGTTTTCCCATAATTGTTCCTTCGTCACATGGGCATAAGCTGCGAACAACTCATCTAACTTTGCCATGCGCTCCGGCTCCCAGCCCGGAAATGTCATACCACCCAGATTCGATAAAATATATTCTGCCATTTCCTTAGGATCTTCTTTAATACGGCTCTTTTCATAGTAGAGCGCTGTAGATCCATCTCCCACAGGATGAAACAGATCGGTACGTGTCCAGTCAAAGATCGGCATAAAATTATAGCAAATAACTTTCACTCCGAATTTAGAGAGATTCTTAATCGTCTGTTTATAATGTTCAATATATCTGTCACGAGTCGGAAGACCGATCTTGATATCATCGTGCACGTTTACAGATTCAACCACATCCATATTGAATCCATACGCATCCAACTGTTTCTGAACCTCTGCAATTTCCTTCACTTCCCAGATTTCCCCGGGCATTTTATCGTGCAACGCCCAAACGATGCTTGTAACACCCGGAATCTGTTTAATGTCAGAAAGAGAAATCTTATCATTTCCTTTTCCATACCAGCGCCATCCCATCTGCATTGGCATAATGTGACCCTCCTGATTATATTGAATTATCTTTGTACGCGGGCGCCTGCACCTCCCATGACTGCCTCTACCTCTTTCTTGGAAGCCATAGTTGTATCGCCCGGTGTTGTCATTGCAAGTGCTCCGTGAGCTGCACCATAATTTACTGCGATCTCAGCATCACCGGTTGTCATAAGACCATAAACAAGTCCGGATGCAAAAGAATCACCGCCACCCACACGATCCATGATCTCAAGATTTTTATAATCTTTTGCTTTGTAAATCTCTCCGCCGGCCCAGCAAAGTGCACTCCAGTCATTTACGGTTGCTGTTTTCACTTCACGAAGAGTTGTGGCAACCACTTTAAAATTCGGGTATGTCTCAACTGCTTTATTGATCATCTTTTTGTATCCGTCAATATTCAGTTCTTTTAAGTTTTCATCATTACCTTCGATTTCAAGACCAAGACATGCTGTAAAATCTTCTTCGTTTCCGATCATAACATCTACATACTTTGCGATTTCTTTATTCACTTCCTGTGCCTTCGCATGACCGCCAATCCCACTCCACATGGAAGGACGATAATTTAAATCGTATGATACAATCGTACCGTATTTTTTCGCTGTTTTAATTGCAGCTAGAATTGTCTCACAAGATTGCTCTGACAATGCTGCATAAATACCTCCCGTGTGTAACCAACGTACTCCGAGTGTACCAAAAATATATTCAAAATCGAAGTCCTCCGGAGTTGCTTTGGAAATAGCCGTATTGGCACGGTCAGAACAGCCCACTGCTCCACGAATACCAAATCCACGCTCTGTAAAATTCAAACCATTACGACAGATTCTTCCAATACCGTCTGTTTTCATCCATTTAATAAGAGAGGTATCAACGCCTCCCTGAAGAATAAAATCTTCCATTAACATACCAACTTCATTATCTGCAAATGCTGTAATAACTGCTGTTTTAAGCCCAAAGCATCTTCTGAGTCCACGAACAACATTGTATTCTCCGCCGCCTTCCCATGCACGAAAACTGCGTGCCGTACGGATTCTGCCCTCACCCGGGTCAAGACGAAGCATAACTTCACCCAAAGAAACTGCATCATATGTGCATTCATTTGCTGGTTTTAAATTTAAATTCATATCCTATTTTCCTCCTGCTTTCTCATTTGCTATAATTTTCTATAATTGAAACTTAAAATATCTTAACGCATTGTTATAAGAAATGCCCTTCACAATTTGCTCCAATGTTTGATAATCTGCCGGATATTCCCCATTTTCTACCCAGCCACCGATCAACTCACACAAAATACGACGAAAGTATTCATGTCTTGTGTAAGATAAAAAACTTCTTGAATCGGTGAGCATACCGATAAAATTGCCCAGAAGTCCCTGATTGGCAAGAGATATCATCTGCTCCTGCATACCGGTCTTATTATCATTGAACCACCACGCAGATCCTTGTTGGATCTTTCCAATTGCAGAGGAATCCTGGAAACATCCGATAACAGTTCCAATGGAGGCATTATCTGCAGGGTTTAAAGAATAAAGAATAGTCTTTGGAAGTTCTCCGCTAATCTCAAGTGCATTTAGGAAGTCTGCCATCTGGGCACTCGGTGTATGATTTCTAATACAGTCAACACCTGCATCTGAACCGATTTCTTGCGCTATTTTCTGGTTATTATCACGTTTTACACCAAAGTGCAGCTGCATAATCCAATTCTTTTCCGAATATGCTCTTCCCATTTCTAACATAAAAACTGTCTCGAATTTTTTCTTCTCTGTAAAATTTGGAAGTTTTCCCGCAAGCCTATTGATAAAGATCGTATTTGCCTCTTCTTTTGTTGTCGGTTCATACATCACATAATCCAGACTATGGTCAGAAATCGTACAGCCATTTTCCACAAAGAATTCCATTCTTATTTTTAACGCATGGATCAAGGATTCAAAATCAACCACTTGCACACCGCTTATTCCGCTCAATTTTGCAATGTATTCCAGATAGTCCTCTTTTGAGAGATTCATTGCCCGTTCCGGTCTCCACGTCGGAAGAACCTGACATTTTAATCTTTCATCTGCAGCCATCTTCTGATGCCATTCGAGTGTATCAATCGGATCATCCGTTGTACAGATCAACTTTACCTTAGAGAGTTCAATCAATTTTCTTGCACTCAGACAGTTGCGAAGCTTTTCATTACAAAGATTCCAGACCTCCTCTGCTGTATCTCCATTTAAAGAACCTTCATAACCAAAATATCGTTTCAGCTCCATATGACTCCAGTGATATAACGGATTTCCTATGGCAATTGCCAAAGTCTCTGCCCATTTCTGGAATTTCTCACGGTCAGAAGCATTACCGGTAATGTATTTCTCTTCTACACCATTAGCGCGCATCTGGCGCCACTTGTAATGATCGGCCCCCAGCCAAATCTGTGTAATATTTTCGAACTTTCTGTCCTCGTATATCTCTCTCGGAATAATATGACAATGGTAATCGATGATAGGCATTGGCTCTGCATATTCATGATACAGTTTTTTTGCAGTTTCTGTTGTAAGCAAAAAATCTTCATCCATAAATTTTTTCATGCTAAATCCTCACATGCTTTTCTTCGAATGGCTGTAACAAGCTGAACTGCTTCTTCGACCAACTGTTTGATCTCTCCAAATTTTCCGGCTTTTACAAGATCATCCTTTACCATCCAACTTCCACCACATGCTATAATTCTATCAAAAATAAGATAGTTTGCAAGGTTCTTTGCATTTACTCCACCTGTCGGCATAAATTTTATATCTGTAAATGGTGCCGCCAATGCTTTCATAGTCAAAACCCCGCCAAACGATTCTGCTGGAAAGAATTTAATTACTTTTATTCCTCTATGAACAGCCTGAGTAATATCTGAGGGAGTAATACATCCAGGATATATTGGCATCTCTTTGGCAATACAATAGTCAACGATTTCTGAGTCAAAACCCGGACTAACAATAAATTTGGCACCCGCACTTACAGCTCGATCAACCTGGTCC
Organism: Pilosibacter sp.; assembly: GCA_045647085.1. Classification (GTDB taxonomy): domain Bacteria; phylum Bacillota; class Clostridia; order Lachnospirales; family Lachnospiraceae; genus Pilosibacter. Next base: position 358 of record JAZRLX010000009.1, on the reverse strand, counting down.
GAAGTTAGAATCGTTCCGGCACCTACAAGCATTTCCGGAAACAAAGAAGTCATAATACGGATTGCCTCTTCTGCCGCTTCTGTGCGAAACGTCACTTCTGCACATGGAAGCCCTCCTTCCACAAGTGCCTTTGCCAACGGTTCTGCATCTTTAATATCATGTATCACCACAATTGGTATAATGCCTATTTTTTCAATCATTTCTGATACATTCATTGTATTTTCCTCCATTCTTTTTCATGTCCATGCCTTTCCATGTATTGTATACAAAATGGAGGTTTTCATACCTATTAAACAACAAAAAAGCTCTTGATTTCTCAAGAGCTTTGAAATAGCGGAAGGGAGATTCGAACTCTCGA
>JAZRLX010000008.1:0-4131 GCA_045647085.1 Pilosibacter sp. | reverse complement strand
CCTCCTGCTTCCGATCGCTTTTGGTATGTTCCTTGCTAACCTTCCGTTAGCAGGCCTTATGAATGAGGCTGAGAACTGGTACCAGTCCGGTGTTCTCAGAATCATGTACAGCGGTGTTAAGTCCAGCTTATTCCCGTGTCTGATCTTCATGGGCGTAGGTGCTATGACTGACTTCGGTCCGCTTATCGCTAACCCGATCAGCTTACTTCTTGGTGCAGCTGCTCAGTTCGGTATTTTCGTAGCATTCATGCTCGCAAATGCAACTGGCCTCTTCACACCGGGTGAGTGTGCAGCGATCGGTATCATCGGTGGTGCTGACGGTCCGACAGCGATCTACATCGCAAATAACCTTGCTCCGGAACTGGTAGCTCCGATCGCGGTTGCAGCGTACTCCTACATGGCGCTGATCCCGCTCGTACAGCCGCCGATCATGAAAGCTCTTACAACAGAGAAAGAGCGTAAGATCGTTATGAAGCAGCTTCGTAAAGTAAGCAAAGTAGAGAAAGTTGTATTCCCGGTATTCGTAGTACTTTTCTGTTCTTTACTTCTTCCGTCCGTAGCTCCGCTTCTCGGTATGCTTATGCTCGGTAACCTCTTCCGTGAGTCCGGCGTTACAGGCAGACTTTCTGACACAGCTCAGAACGCTCTTTGTAACATCGTTACAATCATGTTAGGTACAACAGTAGGTGCTACTGCTAACGGTGAGATCTTCCTTCGTGTGCAGACACTTGCTATCATTGCAATGGGTCTTCTTGCTTTCGCATTCGCGACAGTAGGCGGTATCCTTCTTGGTAAAGTTCTTTGTGCTCTTACAGGCGGAAAGATCAACCCGCTTATCGGTTCTGCAGGTGTATCTGCTGTTCCGATGGCAGCTCGTGTATCTCAGACAGTTGGTGCGAAAGAAAACCCGACTAACTTCCTTCTGATGCACGCTATGGGTCCGAACGTAGCTGGTGTAATCGGTTCTGCAGTTGCAGCTGGTTTCTTCATGCTCATGTTCAAATAATTAACATTAAACATGTATCCGCCTGTCGATGAATAACAGGCGGATGCAAAATATATTTTTAAGGAGGCTTTATTGTGGCTAATAAAGTTATGACATTACAGGAAGCGGTTGCTAAGTTCGTAGCAGATGGCGATTCCATCTCCTTCGGTGGCTTTACAACCAACAAAAAACCGATGGCTGCTGTTTACGAGATTCTTCGTCAGGGCAAAAAAGACTTCATCGCTTATGCTGGTCCGGCTGGTTCCGACTGGGATATGATGATCGGTGAAGACCGCGTAAAAGCGTATATCAACTGCTATACAGCTGACTCCGGTGTTACTAACGTTTCCCGTCGTTTCCGTAAGAAAATCGAAGCTGGCGAGTTAATTTACGAGGACTACTCCCAGGATGCTATCATGTACATGTTACATGCATCTTCCATGGGTCTTCCGTTCCTTCCGGTACGTTTCATGATCGGTTCCGGTCTTGTAGACGAGTGGGGAATCAGCAAAGAAGTTCGTGAGACAATCGAGAAACTTCCGAACGACAAGTTCGTTTATATGGAGAACCCATTTGCTCCGGGCGAGATGACAGTATGTCTTCCGGTTCCGAAGCTTGATACAGCTATCATCCATGTACAGAAAGCATCCCCGGACGGAACATGTGTCCTCATGGGTGATGAGTTCCATGATATCGATATCGTAGTAGCAGCTAAGAAAGTTATCGTTACTTGTGAAGAACTCGTAAGCAACGAGATCATCCGTCGTGATCCGCAGGCTACAAAGATTCCGTGTTTCGCAGTTGACGCTGTATGTTGCGTACCGTACGGTGCATTCCCGACACAGTGCTACAACTACTATGACTATGACAATGCTTACTTAAAAGCTTATGGTAATGCTTCTAAGACAGAAGAAGATTTCAAAGCATTCTTAAACGAGTACGTTTACGGTTGCAAGGATCATGCTGAATTCCTTGAGAAGATCGGTATCAACCGTCTCCTTAAGTTAAGAGTATCCGATGGCTATGGCTATGCAACAGATGTAAGCAAGGAGGATTAATCATGGCTGATTACACAAAGTATACTAATAAAGAGATGCAGGCGATCACACTCGCACAGTGCATCACAAACGATAACATTGCTATCGTAGGTACAGGTCTTCCGCTTATCGGCGCATCTGTAGCTAAGAGATTATTCGCACCGAAATGTAACCTTATCGTTGAGTCCGGTCTTATGGACTGTGACCCGATCGAAGTTCCGCGTTCCGTAGGTGACCTTCGTTTCATGGCTCACTGCGGTTGCCAGTGGCCGAATATCCGTTTCATCGGTTTCGAGACAAACGACTGGATCCACAACAATGAGCGTATCGTTGCTTTCATCGGTGGTGCTCAGATCGACCCGTACGGTAACGTAAACTCCACATGTATCGGTGACTACCACAACCCGAAGACACGTTTCACAGGTTCCGGTGGTGCGAACGCGATTGCTACATTCAACAACACAATCATCATGATCCAGCATGAGAAACGTCGTTTCATCAACAAGATCGACTACGTTACATCCCCGGGTTGGATCGATGGACCGGGCGGACGTGAGAAGAAAGGTCTTCCGGGCAACCGTGGACCGATCGCAGTAGTTACAGACCTTGGTCTCATGAAGTTCGACGAAGAGACAAAGAGAATGTACCTTGCTGGTTACTACAAGGGCGTTACACCGGAAATGGTTCAGGAGAACACAGGTTTTGATATCGATGTATCCAGAGCTGTTGAGTTACCGACTCCGGATCCGGAAGTTATCCGCATGATCCGTGAAGAGATCGATCCGGGTGAAGCTTTCATCCAGGTTCCGGCTGAGTTAAAATAATTACGTTTTAACAGATATTTAGTTACATAAAAATATGTCCTGTATGATCCGGCGCTTGTAATGGTGCAGGCTCCGGATATGCAGGTGAATGTATGATTTAGGAGGAAGAATCAATGGGCTTCTATTCCATGCCGAAATATTTCCAGGAAATGCCGACAATCGGTAAACCGTTAGTAGCTCCGAAACAGGAGAACGCTGACGCTCTTAAAGAGATCGAGAAAGATATCCACGCTAAGATCGAAGAGATCCTTGCAAAAGGTATCACAACAGAAGAGAAGTTAAACGAGAAGGGCCAGTTATCTGCTATGCAGAGAATCAACGCTCTTATCGACGCAGGCACATGGTGCCCGTTAAACAGCCTTTTCAACCCGGAAGATAACAAGATGGGTTCCGCAAACATCATCAACGGTCTTGGCCGTGTAAATGGTAAGTGGGTTTACATCGTAGCTTCCGATAACAAGAAGATGGCTGGTACATGGGAGCCGGGTCAGGCTGAGAACCTTATCCGTTGTTCTGACGCTGCTAAGATGATGAACATCCCGCTTGTATACTTACTTAACTGTGCAGGTGTAGACTTCCCGTACCAGGATAAAGTTTACCCGAACAGACGTGGTGGCGGTACACCGTTCTTCCGTAATGCTGAGCTCAACCAGTTAGGTATCCCGGTAATCGTTGGTATCTACGGTACAAACCCGGCAGGTGGCGGATACCACTCCATCTCCCCGACAATCCTTATCGCTCACAGCCAGGCTAACATGGCAGTAGGCGGCGCTGGTATCCTTTCCGGTATGAATCCGAAGGGTTACATCGATCAGGAGTCTGCAGAGCAGATCGTTGCAGCTCAGATCGAGAACAGCAAAAACAAAGTTCCGGCTCCGGGTTCCGTTCCGGTTCACTATGATGAGACAGGTTTCTTCCGTGAGGTTTACGCAGATGATTACGGCGTAATCGACGGTATCAAGAAATACATCAGCTACCTTCCGGCTTACAACTTAGAGTTCTTCCGTGTTGACGAGCAGAAAGCTCCGTTATTCCCGGCAGAGGATCTCTACAGCATCATCCCGCTCAACGGCAAACAGCCGTACGATGTATACGAAGTAATTGCACGTCTTGTTGACGGTTCCCAGTTATACGAGTACAAGAAGGGCTACGGTCCGGAGATGGTAACAGGTCTTGCAAAGATCAACGGTCTCCTTGTTGGTGTTATCGCTAACGTACAGGGTATCCTGTTCAACTATCCGGAGTACAAGAATTCCCCGGCTACAACAGGTGGTAAATTATACCG
>JAZRLX010000007.1:0-2135 GCA_045647085.1 Pilosibacter sp. | reverse complement strand
AAAAAGATGTTTGAAACACCGATCGTAAGAGACGGAGACCAGTATGCTCTTTCTATGCTGAGAAAGATGACCGGACCGTTCCTTATGAGACGTTTAAAGAAAGATGTATTAAAAGAACTTCCGGAGAAGCTGGAGACCGTTCTTTACTCCGGAATGGAAGGCGAACAGAAGACACTCTACCAGGCCAATGCAGCTCTGCTTCGCGAGCAGATCTTAAGCGGCGGCGGAGATTTCGGAAAAGACCGGATGCAGATCCTGGCGGAACTGATGAAGCTGCGACAGATCTGCTGCGATCCGTCACTCTGCTTTGCCAAATACAAAGGCGGTTCTGCGAAACTGGAAACCTGCATGGAACTTTTGGAAAATGGTACAGAAGCCGGACATAAGATCCTGCTCTTTTCTCAGTTCACATCCATGCTGGACATCATCGCAAAGCGTCTGGATAAAGAAAAAATTCCGTATTATATGCTGACCGGTTCCACATCTAAGAAGGAACGTATGCAGATGGTGACATCGTTCCAGAAGGATGACGTACAGGTTTTCCTGATCTCCTTGAAAGCCGGAGGCACAGGACTGAATCTGACGGCTGCAGATATCGTAATTCACTATGATCCGTGGTGGAATGTTGCGGCGCAGAATCAGGCAACCGACCGTGCGCACCGAATCGGACAGGAGAATCAGGTAACGGTATTCAAGCTGATCACAAAGCATACGGTGGAGGAAAATATTCTGAAGCTGCAGGGGATGAAGAAGGATCTGGCGGATACGGTCGTTACGGAAGGAACAGGAGCATTTTCAGGAATTTCAAAAGAAGATTTACTGGCGATGCTGGAAGATTAACACAAGGCAGTTTTGTTGCATAGAGATGTGTGGCAAAACTGCCATGTTTTCGCGGAAAAATCTTCATAAAATGTTAAGATTTTCTGCGGTCTGCTGTGTTAAAATGTAAGAAACGCAGATAACACAACGCAGATATTTAGGGGAAAGACATGCATAAGAAAGTTTTAGATAAAGTACGTATTTTAACGATTGGTCTGGCTATGTCGCTGGCATTTACGCAGACCGTTCAAGCAACAACATTGATCACACCGTTTGGAGCGACCCAGGTGTATCAGGTAGAGACGCAGGCAAGCGAAACACAGGCAGCAGTGCCGGAAGTATCAACCGAAGAGTTAGGACCTGGCGTAAATCCGGAGACAGAGACTACAAGTCAGCAGCCAAGTGGAGTTAACTCCAACCAGACTACACAGCAGGGACCGGGCGCTGCAGAGACTGCTGATGTGAATGTTATTGTTCCGTCAGCAACTTACAGTACAACAGAGCCGATTACTGTGAAAGCGGAACAGCAGGAAGGACCTGGAGTAGAAACGAATCAGACTGTACAGACGGAGATTCGTGTTCTGAGTGCATCGGAACTGGAAGAGGCTGCCAAGAAAGCAGAGATCACGATTCCGGAAATCGCAGCGCAGGGTGCAGTTCTTTACGACGTGACTCATGACAATTTTATATTTGAAAAAAATGCAGACAAGCAGTTTCCGCCGGCGAGTATCACAAAGGTGCTGACAGCACTTTTGGTTCTGGAGCATGCAAAGCTGACTGAAACCGTCACTTATTCCAAAACAGCGGTAACCAATCTGGAATCCGGAGCGGTGACACTTCAGCTTCAGGAAGGTGACAAAGTTTCTGTAAAAGACAGTTTATACGGTTTGATGTTAAAGTCCGCCAATGAGGTGGCAAACGGTCTTGCAGAGCATGTGGGAGGAAGTCTCAAAGGTTTCTCAACCATGATGAATGCAAAGGCAAAAGAATTAGGCTGTACCAATTCTAATTTTGTAAATCCGAATGGACTGAACAATTCCGAACACTATACAACCGCACGTGACATGGCAAGAATTACAGCGGAAGCATTTAAAAATGAGACATTCCGTGAGATTACGTCCACTACGAGTTATAAATTCCCGGCGACAAAAGCAGCAAAGGCCAGAACAATCTCTATGGGTCACAAGATGATCTATAAGAGCAATGCAAGCTACTATTCCGGAATTCTTGGCGGTAAGACAGGATATACTTCAAAAGCGGGTAACACACTGGTGACTTGTGTAGAACGAGACGGTGTGCGCATGGTAGCAGTGATC
>JAZRLX010000006.1:0-28990 GCA_045647085.1 Pilosibacter sp. | reverse complement strand
ATCGCATTAGGACACCCGGTAGGTGCTTCCGGCTGCCGTATCCTCGTTACACTTCTCCACGAGATGCAGAAAGCAGACGCTAAGACAGGTCTTGCTACACTTTGTATCGGTGGCGGTATGGGTTGTGCTACAATCGTTAAGAGAGATTAATTTCCTCCCTTAAGATTGTCTCAAACGATATTGTATGTATCTGTCAGCAAACTACATGATACAGACAGGAGGCGATAGCGATGGATTATGTAAAATATAACGTGGAAGGTCATATTGGAATTATCACAATTGATCGTCCGAAAGCTTTAAATGCCTTAAATACTCAGGTGTTGAATGAACTGGATGAAACAATTAACAGGATTGACATCAATCAGATCAGATGCGTGATCGTAACAGGCGGCGGTGAAAAGGCGTTCGTTGCAGGTGCGGACATTGCGGCAATGAGCAAGATGACAAAAGACGAGGGTCAGAGATTTGGTAAATTCGGTAACGATGTGATGCGTAAACTTGAAATGCTTCCAATCCCGACAATTGCTGCGGTCAATGGCTATGCGCTCGGCGGAGGCAGTGAGCTGGCAATGAGCTGTGATATTCGTTACTGTTCAGACAATGCTGTTTTCGGTATGCCGGAAGTTAGCCTTGGTATCACACCGGGCTTTGGCGGTACACAGCGTCTTGTTAGAATTGTCGGAACTGGTATGGCCAAGGAGATGGTTTTCTCTGCAAAGAATATCAAAGCTGACAAAGCCTTAGAGATCGGTCTGGTAAACGGTATTACAACACAGGAAGAATTGATGCCGACAGTTATGAAACTGGCACAGAAAATTGCTTCCAATGCTCCGATCGCAGTAAGAAATGCGAAACGTGCGATCACAGACGGATTCCTTGCAGATATGGATCATGCGATCATGATCGAAGAGAGATGCTTTGGAGACTGCTTTGAGACGGAGGACCAGAAGGAAGCGATGACTGCTTTCGTCGAAAAGAGAAAAGGCGTAGAGTTTAAAAATCGTTAATGCTGTTTTCCGACTTCGATGAACTGAAGCCAGATACATTATTAGTGTTTAATTCAGGAGGAATCAACCATGAAAGTTGGTATTATTGGTGCAGGAACCATGGGTTCCGGAATCGCACAGGCATTCGCTCAGACAGAAGGTTATGAGGTAATGCTCTGCGATATTAATGAGACATTTGCCGCTAACGGTAAAAATAGAATTGCTAAAGCATTTGAAAAAATGGTAGCAAAAGGAAAAATGACACAGGAAGCTGCTGACGGCATCCTTGCAAAGATCACAACAGGTACAAAAGAAATCTGTGCAGACTGCGATCTCGTTGTAGAAGCTGCAATCGAGAATATGGCGATCAAAAAACAGACTTTCAAAGAGCTTGATGAGATCTGCAAACCGGAGTGTATCTTCGCAACAAATACATCTTCCCTTTCTATCACAGAGATTGGCTCTGCAGTAGAGAGAAATGTAATTGGTATGCACTTCTTCAACCCGGCACCGGTTATGAAGCTTGTAGAGGTTATCGCAGGCCTCAACACAAAGCCGGAGCATGTAGAAGCTGTTAAGAAGATCTCTGAAGAGATCGGCAAGACACCGGTTCAGGTAGAAGAAGCAGCTGGTTTCGTAGTTAACCGTATCCTTATCCCGATGGTAAACGAAGCAATCGGCATCTATGCTGAAGGCGTTGCAACTGTAGAGGGTATCGATACAGCTATGAAGCTTGGTGCAAACCATCCGATGGGACCGTTAGCACTTGGTGACTTAATCGGTCTTGATGTAGTTCTTGCAATCATGAACGTACTTATGGACGAGACTGGCGATGCAAAATATCGTCCGCATCCGCTTCTTAAGAAGATGGTTCGCGGTGGTCTTCTTGGCCGTAAGACAGGTAAAGGTTTCTACGACTACACAAAATAATGCGTAAGCATTAAATATAATCGAACAGTAAGCAGTAAGCAAATGGACAGAATGTTTCCATTTTTCAAGGAAAAGGATGTTCATTTGCTTCACTGCACAGGACAATGTTAAAAAAATAACGAAACTGTTCGGCAACATGAATACGAAGAAAAATGATTTTACTTCGTGATTACTCAGGGCATAGAGAAAATGACGCATCCACATTTTCTTATGTTATATATGAAACACATTTCACAAGGAGGAACTAACACATGAATTTTACATTAAGTAAAGAGCATGAGATGGCGAGAACATTATTCCGTGAATTCGCCGAGAAGGAAGTAAAGCCTCTCGCACAGGAGGTAGACGAGACAGAGCAGTTTCCGAAAGAGACTGTAGCTAAGATGGCACAGTGCGGTTTCTTAGGAATCCCGGTTCCGAAGGAGTACGGCGGACAGGGCTGTGATCCGTTAGCATATGCTATGTGCGTTGAGGAGTTATCCAAAGTTTGCGGCACAACAGGCGTTATCGTTTCCGCACACACATCTCTTTGCTGCGATCCGATCCAGACATACGGTACAGAAGAGCAGAAACAGAAATTCCTTACACCGCTTGCTAAGGGCGAGAAGTTAGGTGCTTTCGGTTTAACAGAGCCGGGCGCTGGTACAGATGCTCAGGGCCAGCAGACAAAGGCTGTTCTTGATGGCGACGAGTGGGTACTTAACGGTACAAAGATCTTCATCACAAACGGTAAAGAAGCAGACATCTACGTTGTTATCGCTGTAACAGGTACAGTTGAGAAACGTGGCAAACTTCAGAAAGAAATCTCTGCATTCATCGTTGAAAAAGGTACACCGGGCTTCACATTTGGTACAAAAGAGAAGAAGATGGGTATCCGTGGTTCCGCTACATACGAGCTTATCTTCACAGATTGCCGTATCCCGAAGGAGAACTTATTAGGTAAGAAGGGTGAAGGCTTCAAGATCGCTATGCACACACTTGACGGTGGTCGTATCGGTATTGCTGCTCAGGCTCTTGGTATCGCAGAGGGTGCTCTTGAAAGAACAATCGAGTACGTAAAAGAAAGAAAACAGTTTGGACGCGCTATCGGTCAGTTCCAGAACACACAGTTCCAGCTTGCTGACATGGCTACAAAAGTACAGGCTGCTCAGATGATGGTTTATCGTGCAGCAGTTGCTAAAGCTACTAAGAAAGATTATGGTTTCGAGGCAGCTATGGCAAAACTTTATGCAGCAGAAGTTGCTATGGAAGTAACAACAAAGGCTGTTCAGCTCCATGGTGGTTATGGTTATATCAGAGAGTACGACGTAGAGCGTATGATGCGTGATGCTAAGATCACAGAGATCTACGAGGGTACAAGCGAAGTTCAGAGAATGGTTATCTCCGCTAACCTCTTAAAGTAATTTAAGAATTTTCGGATTTAGCTAAATCATGACAAAAAACAAAAAATAAGGAGTGACAATACAGTGAAAGTAGTTGTTTGTGTAAAACAGGTTCCGGATACAAAGGGCGGCGTTAAGTTCAAACCGGATGGAACACTTGACAGAGCAGCAATGCTCACAATCATGAACCCAGACGACAAAGCAGGTCTGGAGGCAGCTCTTCGCATTAAAGATCAGTACGGCGCAGAGGTTACAGTAGTTACTATGGGTCTTCCGAAGGCTGAAGAAGTTCTTCGTGAGGCTATGGCAATGGGTGCTGACAACGGTATCCTTGTTACAGATAGAGTTTTAGGTGGCGCAGATACATGGGCAACATCCCAGACAATCGCAGGTGCACTTAGAAACCTCGAGTACGATCTTATCATCACAGGCCGTCAGGCTATCGATGGTGATACAGCTCAGGTAGGTCCGCAGATCTCCGAGCATCTTGGTCTTCCGGTAATCAGCTACGCTCAGGATATCAAAATCGAGGGCGACAGCGTTATCGTTCAGAGACAGTATGATGACAGATATCATATCGTAAAAGCTAAAATGCCGTGCTTAGTTACAGCTCTTGCAGAGTTAAACGAGCCGCGTTACATGACTCCGGGTGGAATCTTCGATGCATATAAGAAAGATATCACTGTTTGGGGCAGAAAAGATCTGACAGGTGTTGAGGATTCCAACCTTGGTCTTAAAGGTTCCCCGACTCAGATCGCAAAAGCTTCCGATAAAGTAAGAAAAGGTGCTGGTGAGAAAGTTGTTCTTGATCCGACAGCATCCGTTGACTACATCGTAGGCAAACTTACAGAGAAGCATGTACTTTAATCTAAAGAAAGTGGTGAATAGTGATGAGCTTAGCAGAATATAAGGGTGTATATGTCTTTGCGCAGCAGGTAGACAACGAAGTAAGCAGCATTGCTTTAGAGTTAATCGGCAAAGGTAAAGACTTAGCAAAAGATTTAGATACTACTGTTACAGCAGTTTTAATTGGTCACAACGTAATGGGTCTTACAGACGTACTTGGTGAGTACGGCGCAGACAAAGTTATCGTTGTTGATGATCCGGAGTTAAAAGAGTACAGAACAGAGCCGTATACACACGCTCTTACATGTGTAATCAACGAGTTCAAACCGGACATCTGCTTAATCGGTGCTACAGCAATCGGCCGTGACCTTGGCCCGCGTGTATGTGCACGTATCCACACAGGTCTTACAGCTGACTGTACACAGCTTGATATCGGTGATTTCCCGATCAACCCGCAGCCGGGTAAAGAGCAGAAGCACAACCAGCTTCTCATGACACGTCCGGCATTCGGTGGTAACACAATCGCAACAATTGCTTGTCCGGAGTTCCGTCCGCAGATGGCAACTGTTCGTCCGGGTGTTATGCAGAAAGCTGACAGAGTTGAAGGCAGAAAAGCAGAGATCATCGAGTTCAATCCGGGCTTCGTTCCGAACGAGAAATACACAGAGATCCTTGAGATCGTTAAGGAAGTTTCCAACGTTGCTGATATCATGGATGCTACAATCCTTGTATCCGGCGGTCGTGGCGTAGGTAGCGCAGAGAACTTCAAGCTCCTTCAGGACCTTGCAGACGCTATCGGCGGTACAGTATCCTGCTCTCGTGCAGTTGTTGACGCTGGTTGGATGCCGAAGGATCTTCAGGTTGGTCAGACAGGTAAGACTGTTCGTCCGCACGTATACTTCGCTATCGGTATCTCCGGTGCTATCCAGCACGTAGCTGGTATGGAAGAGTCTGATATCATCGTTGCTATCAACAAAGATGAGACAGCTCCGATCTTCGATGTAGCTGACTACGGCGTAGTAGGCGACCTCAACAAGATCCTTCCGGTTCTTACACAGAAAATTAAAGAAGCAAAAGCAGCTAACTAATCTTTAGTGGATGCAGGCCCCTAGATCGTTTTTCGGTCTAGGGGCTTTTTGTGTGATTTCATCACATACAAAACCTCTGAAAATGAATATAATAAAGCCATAAAGATAAGAAATAAAACAATCCGAAAAATGGATCAGGCGATAAACGGAAAAAAGATATATATGAAGTTTGAAGGAGGAACATGTATGTACGCTAGATTTGATGAGAACCTTATGACAGGAAATAGAATGATCGATGAGCAGCACAAAGAGATTATTGAGAAGATCAACCAGCTGGTTCGGAGCTGTGAACAAGGCAGAGAAAAAGTGAAAGCGATCAAAATGCTTCATTATCTTGCAGATTATGCAGACTATCACTTCGCAGAAGAAGAGAACCTTCAGGAAAGAGTTCATTATCCTGGTTTAGAAGAGCATAAACAGAAACATGAAGACTTCCGTAAAGCAGTCAATGAGTTATTCGAAATGCTGGAAGAGGAAGAAGGACCATCCGACCGATTCGTAGAGGCAGTACATAAAAATGTGACAGAATGGTTATACGGACATATTAAGGGATTTGATGTATCGGTGGCGACTTATATGCATATGAATAATGTGCCGGATATGTTGTAAAATGAGTATTTGGTTGAGGAAATGTTTTTTAAAGCATTTCCTCTTTCTGTTTATTCACATATGCAATATTCTGCAAACCAGCTGCGTTTCCAAATTTTGTACGTCCATCTATAATCAGCCGCTCTCGACAAACTCAGCCCTAACGGTCTTCAGACAAGTCTCCGCGGCTGAAATTAGTCCGTACAAAATATACGGAAGCCTTGCTAATGTTTGCAGAATACAGCATATGGAATCGAACAAAGAGTAGAAATACAAAAACCTTTTCTCATCATAAATACACTCATCCACTTATCTGCCCTACATATTCTAAAAAAGTTTCGGTTACCTGAGCGGTGTGCGATTATTGGTATTTAGTTAAGTCAACTCGGCTATGAAAAAGTCCCAGGCTGACAGGTGTTTTCAAGAAGGACCATAGAATTCCGTCGGTACTTGGCGCTTTAGCGCCTTAGTACCGTTACGCAATTCTCTGAGCGAAAGCGCGTCCGCTTGAAAATTCCTGCCAACCTGGGACTCTTTGTTTCCAAGTTGACTCAACTAAATATTCACTTTATTTATTAGCCTCAATCTCAGCCATCTTCATCGCACGAACTTTTAACGGAAGACCGAAGAGTGTGATGAAACCAGTTGCATCGTGGTGATCATAGAGTTCACCGGTTGTGAAGGAAGCAAGGGATTCGCTGTATAAGGAGAACGGAGAAGTTGTACCGGCTTTGATGATGTTGCCTTTGTACAGTTTGAATTTAACTTCACCGGTTACAACGTTCTGTGTGGACTGAACGAATGCCTGAACAGCTTCGCGGAGCGGTGTAAACCATTTTCCTTCGTATACGATCTGAGCCATCTTGTTGCCCATATCCTTTTTCACATCCATAGTCGCACGGTCGAGAACCAGCTCTTCTAACTGTTTCTGAGCTTCCATGAGGATTGTTCCGCCCGGTGTCTCGTATACACCACGGGATTTCATACCAACAACGCGGTTCTCAACGATATCACAGATACCGATACCATGTTTGCCGCCCAGCTCGTTGAGTTTGCGGATAACATCAGAAACTTTCATCTGTTCGCCGTTTACGCTTGTCGGGATACCTTTTTCAAATGTCATTGTTACATACTCGCCTTCGTCCGGAGCTTTTTCCGGGGAAACGCCGAGAACGAGAAGATGATCATAGTTCGGCTCGTTTGCCGGATCTTCTAATTCAAGACCTTCGTGGCTGATATGCCATAAGTTACGGTCACGGCTGTAGCTGTTGCTTGCAGAGAACGGAAGATCGATGCCATGCTGGTGGCAGTATTCGATCTCGTCTTCACGGGACTGCATGGTCCAAACATCTGTCATTCTCCACGGAGCGATGATCTTGAGGTCCGGAGCGAGAGCCTTGATACCGAGCTCGAAACGGATCTGGTCGTTACCCTTACCTGTAGCACCGTGACAGATTGCTGTCGCGCCTTCTTTTCTTGCGATTTCAACAAGGCGTTTTGCAATTACCGGACGAGCCATGGATGTACCTAAGAGGTACTTATTCTCATATACAGCACCGGCCTGCACGCACGGGATAATATATTCATCGCAGAACTCGTCTACAACATCTTCAATGTATAATTTTGTGGCGCCGGATAATTTTGCTCTCTCTTCGAGACCATCCAGCTCGTTGCCCTGACCACAGTCGATGCAGCAGCAAACTACGTCATAATCAAAATTTTCTTTTAACCACGGAATGATCGCTGTTGTATCAAGACCGCCGGAATACGCTAAAATAACTTTCTCTTTCATAATAAATCCTCCGAAAATATATAATTGTGTGAGTAAACTCACGTATCACGCACAGAAATATCATGCTTAATAAATATACATCTGTTATACAGAAAAGTCAAGAGATATTTTTATAATTATAAACAAACAATGCATATTATGCACAAGAAATGTATAAACGTAATTTGTCACACACATTGACAAAAGCAGGGAAAGAGATGATAATAGAAGGCGGAGGATATGCTTATGAAAGTTGACTTATTGATTAAAAATGTAGAAATTATAGATGGAACCGGCAGTTTACCGGTAATCGGTACAGTTGCGGTAAAGGACGGAAAGATTTGCCGGAACGGAGACATTTGGGAGAGTGACCAGGCGCTCGACGGAACAGGTTTGACGCTCTCTCCGGGCTTCATTGATGTTCATTCTCATGGTGATTTTGTTGCCGGACATGATTATGGAAGATTGTGCAAGATTTCTCAGGGAATCACGACAGAGATCGCAGGCCAGTGCGGAAGCAGCTGTTTCCCGGTGACTCCGGAATCCAGAAAACTTCTGATCGCAAATGCCAATATCATTGGCAAACAGATCGAGGAGAATATTGATCGTTTTACTAATCTGGCAGGATATAAGGAATATTTGGAAGAGAGCAGCCTTTCTTCTAATATTATGATGTTTATGGGACATTCTGCCCTGCGTCTGGCTGTACTTGGTACATCGGATGCGAAGGCCAATGCAGAGCAGATTGCGAAGATGTGTGAACTGTTAGAAGAGGCGATGAAGCAGGGATGTCTTGGTCTTAGTACCGGACTCTTCTATCCGCCGAGTGCTTACGCAGACGTGGACGAAGTGTCTGCGCTTTGTGAGGTTGTGGCGAAATACAATGGTATCCACACCACTCACATCCGCAATGAGGGTTCCGAAGTATTAAAATCCCTGGAGGAAGTATTGGAAGTTTCCAGAAGGACAGGGGTACGTCTCAATGTTTCTCATCACAAAGTATGTGGAAGAAAGAATTGGGGCATGTCAAAAGAAACCTTAGCACTTTTGGACAAAGCCCGTGAAGATGGAATTACTGTGACAATGGATGTTTATCCGTACCTGGCTTCTATGACTAAGCTCAGTGCATGTATTCCGACCGAGTATTTCAATAAAGGAGTTGCGTGGCTTCAGAAAGAACTGACTAATCCGGAACTTCGTGCAGAAATTAAAGAAAAGATGGAAAATTATGAAGACGGTCGTTACCGTCAGTGTGGTGGATTCACCGGAGTGATGATCGGTGTTTGTCCGTCCAGACCGGAAGCAGAGGGTAAATTTATTTCTGATTTTGCAAAAGAGACAGGAGAAGATCCGTTCGAACTGTTTTTTGATATGTTGGTAAAAGATGGCGGAAAGGTCAATGCGATTTATTTTACTATGTGTGAAGAAGATCTGGATCGAATCGTATCTGACCCACATACAATGATCGGTACCGATGGTCTGGTTGCCAGCTTAGAAGGAAAGACACATCCGCGTGGATGGGCAAGTTTCCCGCGTGCGATCCGTTTGTTTGTGAGAGAAAAGCAGTTGTTCTCTTTAGAAACGATGATTCATAAAATGACTGGTTTATCGGCTGAGACTTACGGATTGAAAAATAAGGGACGCATCGAAGCAGGATATGATGCAGATCTGGTATTATTCAATAAGGAAGAAATCGGAGATGCGGCTGATTTCGTGAACAGCAATCGACTCAGCAGCGGAATTAAGATGGTGATCGTCAATGGAAAGATCGCATATCAAGATGGAAAAATGACAGAAGAGTGCCCTGGTAAATGGATCGGGGCCGGAGGCAGATAATGAGTACAAAAGAAGAGTTTTTAGCGGGAGTCAAAGGCGGTATTCCGATCGCCCTTGGATATCTCCCTGTATCATTTACATTTGGATTGATCGCGGTTTCAGGCGGACTTCCGGTCTGGGTCGCATGTTTGATCTCGCTGACAAACCTGACCAGTGCCGGTCAGTTTGCAGGAACCAGTTTGATCTTCGCAGGAGCAGGCTATATGGAGATTGCGATGACAACATTAGTCATCAACCTTCGCTATATGCTGATGTCCTTGTCGCTGAGCCAGAAGATTGACAAGAGTGTATCCCTGTTGGATCGAATGATCTTCGGTTATGCAGTGACAGATGAGACGTTCGTTGTGGGTTCTCTGAGAGAAGGAAAGCTTCGCAGACCATTTTTATTTGGTTTGATCACTCTTCCGATCTTAGGATGGAACGCGGGAACTTTATTAGGAGCGTGCATTTCGTCTGTGCTCCCGGCAGCGCTTCAGAATGCATTTGGAATCGCTCTGTATGGTATGTTTATTGCACTGATCATTCCGACAGCAAGAGATTCCTCCAATGTTTTAAAGATTATTTTAATGGCAGTAGGTATGAATTGCGTATTGACTTATGTTCCGATGTTTGGCTGGATCTCTTCCGGATTCCGAATCATTATTTCAACAATTTTCGGTGCCGGTCTGGGAGCAGTTTTATTCCCGAAGGAATATCCGGAGGATGAAACGGGGAACATGGAATTAGACGGAAAGGAGGCGCAGTAATATGCAGATGGATCGCGTAATGATCAGTATTGCGGTTATGGCAATCGTGACTTATCTGGTGCGTGTTGCTCCGCTGACACTTTTCAGAAAACAGATTAAGTCAAAATATATTCGTTCATTTTTAGATTATACACCATTCGCTGTGTTGGGCGTTATGACATTTCCGGATGTATTTACATCAACCGGAAGTGTGTATTCCGCGATTGCAGGAACGATCGTGGCATTGATTCTTGCATATAAGAACAAGGGAATCGTAACTTGTTCCTGTTCTGCGATCTTAGTAGTTTATTTGGTGGAAAGCTTCTTATTATAGAAGAACGATCGGAGGTGCGAAGAGAATGCTTACATTAAAAGGCGCTGAAGTATCGGCCAAATTGAAAATCCAGGTGCAGGAAATACAGGAAAAACTGAACGGTCATGTACCAACTGCAGCCATTGTTCGAGTAGGGGAACGTCCGGACGATCTTTCCTATGAAAAAGGTGTGATCAAAAAAATCGCATCCTTTGGAATGGAAGCGAAAACCTTTGCTTTTCCGGAAGATATTTCTGAAGAGGAATTTTTGACAGAATTTAATAAAATCAATACAGATGAGTCTATTGATGGTATTTTGTTATTTATGCCGCTTCCGAAGCATATGAACGGAAAACGATTCGAGTCTGCCATTGACCCGGCCAAGGATCTGGATGGGATCAGTCCGGTCAATCGTGCCAAAGTATTTGCAGGTGAGGCTGACGGATTTGCACCGTGTACAGCGGAAGCAGTCATCGAAGTATTAAAAGCATTTGAGATTCCGATGACAGGAAAACGAGCAGTGATTGTCGGAAGAAGCATGGTTGTAGGAAGACCATTGTCTATGCTGTTCTTAAAGGAAAATGCGACTGTGACCGTGTGTCATACAAAGACCGAAGGTTTACAGGAAGAATGTAAACGTGCGGAAATCTTGGTGGCAGCAGCCGGAAAAGCCGGAATGTTGGACAAGGACTATGTGGCGGACGGAGCCGTTGTCATTGACGTAGGCATCAATGTAGATGAGAATGGTAAACTTTGCGGAGACGTGAAGTGGGATGGTTTGGAAGAGACAGCTTCTGCAGCTACTCCGGTACCGGGCGGTGTCGGAGCGGTAACGACAGCAGTACTCTGCAAACATCTGGCTCAGGCTGCATTAAGACGACACATGTAATACAAAGAATTGATCTGAATAGGAACCTTCTGAATATGAAATACTAGCAGTAATTCATGTTCAGGAGGTTTTTTATGTGGGGAATCCTTGTGGCACTGGCTTCCGGTGCTCTTATGAGCTTGCAAGGTGTATTTAATACAGAAGTAACGAAACAGAGCAGTATCTGGGCAGCGGCCGGATGGGTGCAGATGACTGCGTTTCTGACCTGTGTGGTACTGTATTTTTTCAGCGGGGGTGGAGAAATTACGGGAATGTTTTCAATTGATAAAAAATATATGCTGCTTGGTGGTGTGATGGGTGCATTTATTACCTGGACCGTGATCAAAAGTATGGATGGTCTGGGACCGGCGAAAGCAACATTATTGATCGTAACAACCCAGATATTGGTTTCTTATCTGATTGAAGTATTTGGAGTATTTGGGGTAGAGAGGGTCGGATTTGAGTGGAGAAAGCTCATCGGAGCTGCAATTGCGATTGGAGGTATCATCTTGTTCCGGTGGTAGAGTTCGATGAAAGTTTTCAAAAATAGTCTTGTTTTTCACAGTAGGTTTCGATAGAATAGAGGAAGGCAGAACAATATCTCCTGAAGAAAGAACAGGAGGTATATCAGATGAAAAATATTTGGAAGAAATATGGAAAAATCGTTGTGGCCGCGGTGTTTTTGACCGTGGCCGGACTTTACTATGGATTTGTTGTGAGAAGAGAGGATCTGATCAGACTTGGACAGGATGGAAGCTCGATATCGAGTATGGTCAAAGAAGCGGAAATGTCGTTGTCTGAAACAGAAACCTATTTACCGGAATCTCTGACAGAACCGAAGATGATCTATGTACATATTTGCGGAGAAGTAAAAAATCCCGGAGTTTATGAATTACCGGAGGGCAGCCGGATTTTTGAGGCAGTTGAGGCGGCCGGCGGCTTTACGGAAGAAGCAGCTCAGACCAGTCTGAACCTGGCGCAGACGATTTGTGATGAAGCACAGATCGTGATCCTTACTTGGGAAGAGGCAGAGGAAAAAGCCAGACAGGAGCGGGAACAGGCGGCCGGAATTGTGAATATAAACACCGCTTCCAAAGAACAACTGATGACCTTAACCGGGATCGGAGAGTCCAGAGCGGAAGATATCATCCGTTATCGAAAGGAGTCCGGAGGGTTTCGGTCCATCGAAGAGATTATGAATGTACCCGGGATCAAAGAATCTGCGTACTTGAAGATAAAGGACAGCATTACAGTATAGGCGGAGGTAGAGATGGCAAAAGTTTTAGTTGTAGATGATGAGAAATTAATCGTAAAGGGAATTCGTTTCAGCCTGGAGCAGGAGGGAATGGAAGTTGACTGTGCGTACGATGGTATAGAGGCAATTGAAAAGGCAAAGGCAAATGAATATGATGTGGTATTACTTGATGTGATGCTTCCGGGTCACGATGGATTCGAAGTATGTCAGGCGATCCGCGAATTTTCTGAGATGCCGATCATCATGTTAACTGCAAAGGGCGGAGATATGGACAAGATCCTTGGCCTGGAATACGGTGCGGATGATTATATCACAAAACCGTTTAATATTCTGGAAGTAAAAGCAAGGATCAAAGCGATCATGCGCAGAAATTCCAAAAAATCCGCAAAAGCAGCAAAACCGGAAAGCAACATGCTCGTTCGCGGAGATCTGAAGTTAGACCGCGAAGGCCGCAGAGTCTTCATCCAGGAAAAAGAGATCAATCTGACAGCGAAAGAATTCGACCTTCTGGAGCTGTTAGTGACGAATCCGAATAAAGTATACAGCCGTGAGGCACTGTTAAATTATGTCTGGGGCAATAAAGCAACCGACAACGGAGATGTGCGCACCGTAGATGTACACGTAAGAAGACTGAGAGAAAAAATTGAACCGAGCCCGAGCGACCCGAAATATGTGCATACAAAATGGGGTGTCGGTTACTTCTTCCGCGCATAGCATTAAGCCGTGCAAAAAATGGTGGACAAAAAATTGTGTCATGCTTGCATGTAAACAATTTTGCGGACGCCATTTTTTATAGGGCGCGAGCCCGCGAACGAGCAGCCGGAGGCTGCGAGTGCCGCACGGCTGTATTTTGCCGTACGGCTGGGAATGCAAAACCACTCAATCAAGGAGAACTTATGATTAACTTTACAATACGACCGGTTGAAAAAAACGACTTAGACGCAGTCACTGCAGTCGAAGCTGTTTGTTTCCCGGCAGCAGAAGCAGCAACAAGAGAATCATTGGAACAGAGAATCGCAACATTCCCGGAATGTTTCTTCGTTGCTGAGCATGAGGGAACGATTATCGGTTTCATCAATGGCTGTGCGACTGATGAACGCACAATTCGCGATGAGATGTTTGAGGATAGTTCCTTGCATAAAGCAGATGGATGTTATCAGAGCATCTTTGGTCTGGATGTGATCCCAGAGTATCAGAGACAGGGAATCGCGGCTGAATTAATGAACCATCTGATCGAGAATGCGCGATCTAAAGGACGGAAAGGTTTGATCCTCACATGCAAAGATCGCCTGATCCACTACTATGAAAAATTTGGATATAAAAGCCTTGGTGTGTCCGAGTCCGTACATGGTGGGGCAGTCTGGTATGATATGATTTTAGAATTTGGAGAATAAGTATGAAAATCACTGTACTGACAGTAGGAAAAATCAAAGAAAAATATTTTGTAGATGCAATCGCTGAATATTCCAAACGCCTGAGTCGTTATTGTAAATTGGAAGTGATCCAGGTGGCAGACGAGAAAACTCCGGATGGAGCAAGTGAAGCACTGGAAAACCAGATTAAAGAAAAAGAAGGCGAGCGTATTCTGGCAAATATTAAAGATGGAAGCTATGTGGTTGCGTTAGCGATTGATGGAAACATGCTGGACTCTGAACAGTTGGCAGATAAGATTGAGAAGTGGGGTGTTTCCGGAATCAGCCAGATTGTGTTTGTGATCGGTGGTTCATTGGGACTTTCCAAGGCCGTTTTAAGCCGCGCAGATTATAAGCTGAGTTTCTCGAAAATGACATTCCCACACCAGTTGATGCGCGTGATCTTATTGGAACAGATCTATAGAAGCTATCGGATTATTCAGAATGAACCATATCATAAGTAATGCCATTTTATAGTTAGTTGAAAAGGGGAGCTGTTGATGGAAACAGCTTCCCTTTTGTGGTATGATAAGAAGTGCGAAATATCAATTTGATGAGACAACTATTGAAAATTGCGTTGTAATGCGATTGGCAACTTCAAGTTGCACAAACGCAAATATAAGTTGGTAGATTCGCCTGTCTGCATAACCTATAATTGGTTGCAGAAAATAAGCGAATTTCAATATCGAATACAATATAGCAGTTATTCAAATAGCCGCCATTATTTGCAGTAATGGCGGCTATTTTATTATACTAGAACTCATATTTGTGGTAGAATAGACGTATTGAGGAAGAATTTGAGATAGTAAGGATGGTAAAATAGATGGATAATTTAAAAAGCAGGCAACTGGGAATGATCTTTACCGGCAGCTTTTTAGGTGCCGGTTTTGTATCTGGACAAGAAATCCTCCAGTTTTTTGGAGTGTTCGGGAATAAAGGAATTGTGGGAATGCTTTTGGCAATCTGCCTATTTGGCTCATTTGGCTATATGTTTATGTACATTGCCAAGAAGGAGAATACAACTGCAATTGACCGGATTATCTTGGGTGAGGGAAAGACAGTCTTTCACTATTTCCTGAATGGCATGTCACTGGTCTTTTTGTTTGGCGTAACCGTGATCATGCTGGCGGGAGCAGGAAGCTTATTGAATGAGTTGTTTGGGATCCCGTATTTTGTTGGCAGTGCGTGCCTTGCTGTGGTGTTAGCGCTTCTGTCCATGAGAGGGATCAAGGGAATTCTGATCATTTCTCAAGTTGTTGTTCCGGTTTTGCTGGTTTTTGTCGTGATCATCAGCTTATGGTCTATGATAGAATTCGAGCCGATCAAAGTATCAGAAACAGCTTCTCAGGCAGGAAATCCATTGCTCAGCAACTGGTTTTTAGCAACACTTTCTTTTTTCTCTTATAATATTTTGGCTTCGTTGGCGGTTCTGGCTCCGGCTGCCTTGAGAACACCGGACATGAAAACTACAGTAAAAGGAATTATTCAAGGTGCAGTTCAACTTTTGTTAATGTTTGCATGCATTCTCATTTCACTTCAGAGATTTTATGGACGGATCGAAGGTGCAGATTTTCCAATGCAAACCCTTGCAGGACAGCTAAGTCCGATCCTTTCAGTTTCTTATGCAGGACTTCTTTTAGCGGCTATGTTTAATGGCGCTTTGTCCTGTATGGTTGGAACGATCGTGCAGTTGTTTGGAGAAAAAGAACAGAAGAAATCTCAGATTTTGTTTTTATGGGGAATTGCATTTGTCTGCAGCCTGGCAGGCTTTAAGGAATTGATATCTGTGATCTTTCCTGTATGTGGTTATGCATACCTGATCGCGATGCCTTTTACGATACGAAGATTTTTGCGAATTCGTTGTTCATAGAAATCACCTCTTTTTTATTGCATATGATGGCGATGTTGTTTATGTTGTGCGACCATTTGTGGGGAATCATTGTAAGAGGAAACGACTGGCTGACCTGCATTGCAAGACAAGGATTTGCATTTGCTGATCTTAGGACTCCTGAAAGTTTTATAATTCCGGTTTAGAAGAATAGCCCGGAGAGATAGGAAGGTAGAATATGGAAATCAAGAAGATTGAGTATGATCTTACTGTATGTAAAGTAAACGATGAGAAAGAAATTGATCTGTCAAAGAAGTTTTACTTTATTGGAAAAACAGACGAAGAGTTTTCTCTTGTATGTCCGACAGAAGAAACACCGCTGCATACGACTGCCCGTGAAGACGGTTGGAAGGCATTCAGAATTCAGGGGATCCTGGATTTTTCACTGATCGGAATCTTGTCAAAGATTTCAACGATCCTTGCGGAAAAGCAAATTGGGATATTTGCAGTATCCACATACAACACAGACTATATTCTGGTGAAAAAAGAGGATTTCAGCAAAGCATTGAAGGTGTTAGAAAACGAAGGCTTCGTAATAAAATGAATGGAAGTGCAGAAATATTAGGGAGATTATTTCGATGGATTTATTGAAGGATAAAATAAGGCCGATGTACTTTAAATATTTGGCAGCAGCCTCCGGAAGTGCGATGGTGGCTTCGGTATTTGGTATGATCGACGCGATGATGGTTGGAAAGTACCATGGACCGACGGGTAATGCTGCATTGGCAGTGTTTAATCCACTCTGGAGCATTATTTACAGTCTGGGCTTTCTGGCAGGAATCGGCGGATCGGTCTTGTTTGCGACGAGTAGAGGAAAAGGGGATGAGAAGACTGCTCAGCAGTATTTTACATTGTCAGTGATCTATGGAGCGGCTCTTTCAATACTTGCTATGATTGGTATTGGGGTATTTCACGAACCGCTCTTTCGTTTCTTTGGGGCGGACGAGGAATTACTGCAGCTGGCAAATCGGTATTTAATACCGGTATTTTTTGCGATCCCATGTTGTGTATTCAACAGTATTTTATCGGCATATCTTCGAAACGACGGAAATCCGTCTCTGGCGACAAAAGCAGTGATCATTGGCGGAGTTTTCAATGCGATCGGAGACTATGTTTGTGTGTTTGTGCTTGATATGGGAATCATGGGAGCAGGACTTGCGACTATGATCGGTCAGTACATAGCGATTGCGGTTATGCTGCTGCATTTTGTAAGTAAGATCAATACATTACGTTTTGTAAAGATTGACATGGTATTCCAAAAACTTGGAAGTATTACCGTAACCGGATTCTCAACAGCGATCAATGATCTGGCGATGGGAATCATCGGTATTTTGTTTAATCGTCAGATCATGAAATACCTTGGTTCGGATGCATTGGCTGTGTATGGTGTGATCACGCAGGTTACAGTATTTACACAATGCCTGGCTTATGGCATCGGTCAGGCAGGACAGCCGATCATCTCACAGAATTATGGAGCAGGACAGTATGGACGCATCAGAGAATGCTTAAAGTATTGTTTATATACGTCAGCAGGAATGGGACTTCTCTGGACGGGTATGATGGTAATATTCCCAAATGTGATCTTGAACTTCTTTATGAATCCAACCCCATCCGTTATGGAAATCGCACCGAATATTTTACGTGTATATGGAGTCTCTTATATTTTGCTTCCATTTAATATCTTTGCGACCTATTATTTCCAGGCCATGATGAAGCCAAACCTTTCTACGATCGCATCGTTTGCGAGAGGTGCGGTAGTAAGTGGCGTGATGATCTTGCTGCTTCCAATAGTCTTTGATGCAGAAAGTGTCTGGTATGCGATGGTGATCACGGAAGTTCTGGTTGCATTATTCGGTTTGTATTATATAATACAGATTATGAAAGAAACGGGAGAGATGAGCAGATGAAAAAGATACAAATGAAAAAATGGGCAATCGCAGGAGCAGCAACGCTTTTGATGTTAGGTTCCGTGACAACTGCCTATGCGAAAGAAAACAAAGAGGATTACCGTGCTGTGTTTGATGCACAGTATTATTATGAGCAGAATCCGGATTTGCAGGAGACGATCGGTATGAATCCGGAAGCACTGTTTGAACATTTTGCAACTGTTGGTGCAAAAGAAGGTCGTTCCGGAAATGCAGAATTTAACTTAAAAGCATATATTTACAACAATCCGGACCTGTTCCTTGCTTATAAAAAGAATTTATCAGATTATTGCCTGCACTATGCAACCATCGGTAAGGGTGAAGGACGTATTGCGCTTCGTCAGGAGGAGCAGGGCAATATCATCGGTTCTTGGACTACATATTTTGATGAGAGCGTTCCGAGAGCGATCAATGTAAGACTGGCAGCAGAGAGAATCAACGGAAGGATCTTACAGCCGGAAGAAAGGATGTCCTTTAGTGATTCGATCATGTCTCGTACAGCAGCAAACGGTTATGTTTCTGCTCCATTGATCAAAGGCTACGGAATCGGAGGCGGTATCTGTCAGGTATCCTCCACTCTTTATGCTGCTATGTGTCAGGCATTGATGCCTGCAATTGAGAGACATCCGCATTCAAAACCGATCTCTTACCTTCCGGTTGGATTAGATGCGACCATTTCCGAGGGTTATTTGGATCTGAAGTTTGCCAATAATTTTGACAAGCCGATCCAGCTTGTGACCAGTACAGTAGATGGTGCATTGACTGTTACCATTCAGTTCTATGATGGAAGTGAGTCTGCAGCAATCTGTGAGACAAAGGGAACCTGGATCGAGGAAAACGGTCGCTGGTGGTACGATAAAGGAAATGGTGTTTACCTGCAGAACGGCTGGTACTGGATCGACGGCAATCGTGACGGAAATGCAGAATGCTATTATTTTGATGAAAATGGCTGGATGGCAGCAGACTGCGTGACTGCAGATGGTTACACAGTCGATAAAAATGGCGCCTGGGTTGAAAATGGTCAGGTGCAGCAAAAACAGGTTTAATGTGAGGAAATAACTTGAAAAGACATAAGATGGTCGTCGGAATGCTGGCATTAATTGGAACATTGTTCCTTAGTACGCAGACATTCGGCTATTGGATCGAAGATGAAAATGGTTGGAAATACAAGAGACCGGACGGCAGTTATATAACAGAAAGTCTGGAATGGATTGATGGAAATTTTGACGGTCTTGCGGAAATGTATTATTTTGACCAAGATGGGTATTGCCTGCAAAGTGGTATAAAAAACGGAAAAACATTCAATGCGGATGGCGCATGGGTATATCGTGGAGTTGTCCAGTCCTGGGATCTTAGAAATCTGACAGGATGGTATCGTTTGAACGGTGAGCTGATGTATCTGGAGGAAGAAGGAAATATCTGGAGAGAACGGATCACTCCAGACAATCTTTATGTGGATCATCTTGGCCGGAAGGTAACAGACAGCGGGATCGATGAAGCCATGATGGAGGAAAAAAGTAAGGATTGCACATATATCGTGATCAATAAGACTTCTCATTTTCTGGAACGTTGGGAACATGGGGAAATGACTCACAGTTTTGTCATTTCTTCCGGATATGCGAAAGGAGACAAGGTTCTGTCAGGAGATATGAAAACTCCGGAGGGTGAGTTCTATGTCTGCCGAAAAGTACCTTGGAGCAGTTATCATTTAGGACTTGCTCTTAATTATCCGACGATCGAAGATGCGGAGCGTGGTTTGGCGGATGGACTGATCACGCAGAAGGAACATGATTCCATTGTTCGTGCAAACGAGCGTGGCGGAACTCCGAACTTTTATACAAATCTCGGCGGCTTGATCGAGATTCACGGCAATCGTCAGCCTACCGATGCAACTCACGGCTGTATTGGCATGAGGAATGAAGATGTGGAAATCTTGTATGCAGTAACAGACGTGGGCGACAAAGTTCTGATCTTACCGTAAAAATTCATCAGATTTTCGGGAGGTACGATGGTGAAATTTGAATTTACACCGATGATGACGCGATATCTGTTTAAATTCGCGTTTCGAATTACGATATTTTTCTTTGTGCTGGGAATCCATTTGTTCGCTGACGTGAGCCTGTGGGATCTGGCCAATCAGCCGCTTGCATATGGAATTACACCGATGCATGTGCTTTGGGTGACGTTCATGGTCATCATGCTGAGCCATATTTTTCCGGGAACATTTCGTACCATGGCATTAAAGAAAGCAGATAAAGAAACATATAAGGAAAAGGCGGATTATTCAGAACTGGAAATGCTGCGTTTTGTAAAAGACCAGAATCGAAAAGCCTGGATCGTGATGCTGGTCTGGCTGATCGGAAACGGTGTCATTGGCTTTTTCTACTTGCTTCATGTGCTGGATCGTTCGGATCTTTTGATGTTTACCGTATTTTTCTTCTTGTGTGATTACATTTGCATTCTGGTATTTTGCCCGTTCCAGACGTGCATCATGAAGAATAAATGTTGTGTAAACTGTCGCATTTATGACTGGGGGCATTTTATGATGTTCACCCCAATGCTCTTCATTCCAAACTTCTATAGCTGGAGTTTATTCTTTACGGCATGCGTTGTTTTGATTCGCTGGGAGCTGGTATATGCTTCCCATCCGGAACGGTTCTGGAGTGGATCGAACCAGACCTTACAATGTGCAAACTGTAAAGATAAAACTTGCCAGATGAAACGAAAAGTACGGAATCAGTGGATAAAAACATATAAGAAATAGAATGAGTGATAAAAGGAAATGCTCTCTGTTTTGGTGAAAGCCAAGCGGAGAGCATTTTTATTTTCCATGTCATAATGTTGTCCGACATTCATATATTGAGGTAAAGGAGAGTGGGACAATGACGGCAGCAGAATTGAAATATATGTTTTCACAGACAATACCGGAGGATGGTCGGGTTCAGGAAATACGGATCCGGGCCGGATGTCCGATCTTTGTTCGGGTAGATGGCGAAGAAATCCGGTTGAATGGTTATGCAGACAGTCGGTTGATCCGTGAATTAATGGAGGTGTTTGCAAATCACTCCTTGTATGCGTATGAGGAAGAAATCCGACAGGGGTTTCTTACTATTGAAGGCGGACATCGTGTCGGTATATCAGGAAAAGTGGTTATGGATGGAAAACAGATCCGTACGATCAAAGACATTTCCGGGTTAAACATCAGACTGGCTCACGAGTGGAAAGGGTGTGCAGAAGAGGTTCTTCCTTGGCTGTATCAAGACGGAACGATACAGAATACCATATTCATTTCGCCCCCGGGCGGAGGAAAGACAACGATTCTGAGAGAGGTGATCCGCAACCTTTCTGATGGGAATCCACACGGAAGAGGGATGGCGGTTTCTGTGGTCGATGAACGATCAGAGATCGGGGCATGTTTGCGAGGCATTCCACAATGTGATCTGGGACAGAGGACAGATATTATGGATGGTTGTCCAAAAGCTCTTGGAATGACGATGATGATCCGTTCTATGGGGCCGGAAGTGCTGGCGGCGGACGAGATTGGAACGAAGGAGGATTTGTCAGCCATCCGCGATGCATTACGTTCCGGGGTCAAAATCCTTGTGACAGTACATGGTGATTCATTGGAAGATATGAAAAAGAAACCGATACTTCGTGAAATGGTGGAGGAGAGAATGTTTGGTCGCTATGTGGTTCTGGGATGTAAGCCACGTCCCGGAACGTTGACAGGGGTCTATGATCATTTGGGTCAGGAATTATATGTCATGAGAAACGGAAGCGAACGCACGTGAGTAAAGGAGAGAGGTTCATGCGAGTGATGGGGATTGTAATCATGGCCGTTTCCTTGATCGGAGGTGGTTTTGCTTTTGCAGAAAAGGGAAAGAAACGGCTTGTGATCTTGGTACAGATGAGACAGATGATCCATTATTTGAAAAGTCAGATCTTATATTCCCATGCGACACTTCCGGAAGCAGTCATCGAAGTGGGGAACCATTTCAAAGACTCAAAAAGGGAAAGAGAGACCGGATGGGAACCGGCATTATTTTTTCTAGATGTCGGCAGAGTTCTGGCTGAAAGAGGAAATCGGACGTTTTCAGGGATATGGCAGGCAGAAGCAAAGCAGATTCCTCCGGAAGTTCCATTAACCAAGAGTGATCGCGAGCATCTGGGAGCACTTGGGAAAAATCTGGGATATGCGGATCGCAGCATGCAGGAACGCAGCCTTTTGTTTTATCTGGAACAACTGGATGAGACGATGGAACAAGTGAAGGCAGAGGCGGAGAGTCTTGGAAAATTGTATCGGACGCTCGGTGTGGCAGCCGGAATGTTTTGGTTCATTTTATTGATTTAAAGAGAGGGATTTCGGCAAATATGGGAGTTAATTTAATTTTCAAAATTGCAGCGGTGGGAATTCTCGTTTCTGTTATGTGTCAGGTGTTAAAACACAGCGGAAGAGAAGACCAGGCATTTCTGACCAGTCTGGCAGGCCTGCTGTTGGTTTTGTTTTGGATCGTTCCTTATATCTACGAATTATTTGAAACTATCAAAACGTTATTTGCATTGTGACGGGAGGCGATCAGTCATGACGATGATACAGGCAGCTGCCATTGGGATCGTAGCGGTGGTTCTTGCTGTGCAGATCAAGGCATTGCGGCCGGAGTATTCGACGTATCTGATCTTAGCAGCAGGTGTGATCATCGCAGCGTTGGGTGTTTCCAGGCTGGATGTGATCATGGAGACGGTCCAAGCCATTGGAGCCTACATACAAGTGCAGCATATATATCTGGGAACCTTATTGAAAATGATAGGAATTGCATATATTGCGGAGTTTGCTTCCGGTATCTGCAAGGATGCAGGATTTTCCTCCTTGGGAGTTCAGGTGGAAATGTTCGGGAAGCTTTCTATTTTAGTGATCAGCGGACCGGTTTTGCTGGCACTTTTGGAAACTCTTCAGCGGTTTATGGAATGAGAGGAGGGCGAGGATCATCAATATAGATTCATTTCATGTGGAAGAGATCCAAGAATTTTTGGATTCTTTCTCCGGGACAAGCCATCCGGAACTGTCATTTTCTGAAATTATGGAGCATCTGGTAAACGGAAATCTGACGGAAATCCTGAAAACATACTCAGAAGTGCTGAAGCAGTTATTATATTCGGAGCTGACTGCCAACGGGAATCTGATCTTACAGGTGGTGATCCTGGCATTGATCGGAGCATTATTCTCCGGATTTGCCGGTATTTTCGGTTCAGGTAACGTCTCGGAAACCGGATTTTACGTGGTGTACCTTTTGATCATGACGTTTTTGGCTGCCAGTTTTTTTGCATCGATCCGGATCGCCACGGATGTGACGAAAGAGTTGCTGGGATTCATGCAAGTACTGCTCCCGGCTTATTTTCTGGCTGTAGCAGCTTCAGGAGGAGCTTTGACCTCAGCTTCCATCTGCGGATTTACCATCGGAGCGATCGGAGTTGTACAATCTATGTTATCGGAATTGTTGCTCCCTCTTATGAGAATTTTTATGATGATGGTAATGGCAGGCAACTTATGGAAGGAGGACATGATCTCAAAATTGACAGAGCTCCTGGGGAACCTGATTTTATGGACCATGAAGACCATGTTTGGGGTAATCGTAGGATTCCATATGATTCAGGGAATGATCCTTCCGCAGGTGGATGCACTGAAAAATGCCTCTGCCATACGGATCGCGCAGGCGATTCCGGGAGTGGGAGGAGGACTGGGAACCGTATCGCAGATTGTGATGGGATCAGGTATTTTGATTAAAAATACAGCCGGAGCTGCAGCTGTGGTGGTCTTGTTGGTTCTGGCAGCGATCCCGATTATGAAGCTTTGCCTGTTAATGGTGCTGTATTATATAGCTGCAGCGGTTATGCAGCCGGTCTGTGACAAACGATTAGTATCATGCATGGCAGGAGCTGCAGCCGGACACGGACTGCTTCTGAAACTGGTCTGCTATTCTCTGACGTTGTTTGTACTGACGATCGCCATTATCTGTGTCTCAACGAATGCGGTATGGTATGCGGGGTAGAAGATGAAAGGAATTTATGAATGGATCCGGAGTCTTGTATCGTTTATGATCCTGATGACGGTGATCATGAATCTGCTTCCGGATAAAAAGTATGAGAAATATCTGCAATTGTTCACCGGAATGGTGTTCTTGCTTTTGTTTTTCTCTCCACTTACGGATTTAAATGGAGTAGAAAGCCAGATGGCAGGTGCTTTTGAGCGCATTACGTTTCAGACAGATGCAAGACTGTTGAAAAAAGAGATCGAGGATGCAGACGGAGCACGAATGCAGAGGCTGATCCTACAATATACAACAGCTCTGGAACAAGAATTACGAGTGATGGCTGAAGCGGTAGATGCAGAATGTGCGGGTGTGCAGTTGACTATAGAATCAGACTTGGAGCAGGCAGAGTTTGGGCAGCTGCGTATGGTGGAAATCGTATTTGGATTGAGGGAACAAGCGGAAACCGAGCAGATTTGGAATGTAAATCGTCAGATTGCAGAGCTGAGGAAGCAGATAGGAGAACATTATGGAATGGAAGAAGGGAACATTACGATCACTGTTAAGACTGAATAAGGAGAAATTGATTTTTTTGTTTTGCTCCGGTTTGCTGCTGTTTGTGCTGGCGCTTCCGGCAGAAAAAGATGTAGAGGCGGAGCCGGTGGACACTTTGATGGTCAATAAGAAAGAAGAAAAAGTGGAATCTTATGAAGAAGAGTTGGAGGCCCGTGTGCAAAATATTTTGCAGGGGGTAGAAGGCGTCGGAGAGGTGGAAGTGATGGTTTCATTAAGCAGCGACAAGGTCGTCTCTATGTTTGAAGAAGAACCGATTCAGGAAGTTCTCGGGATCATCATCAGTGCGGATGGTGGAGGAAGCTCCGTTGTAAAAGCAGAAATTTCCCAGGCTATGGAAGCATTATTCGGTCTCCCCTCTCATAAAATAAAAGTATTAAAGAGGGTGAAAGAAGGAGTCTGAGGCATGAAAAAAATGTTCAGAAGAAACCAGATCATTATTACGACGCTGGCGATCATGATCGCAGCGGCCGGATATCTCAATTATTCTGCAAAACAGGAAATCGCAGGAGTGGAGGTTTATGAGGCAGGAATGATGGAGATTTCTGATGAGGACATCTTGGCAGAGAATCAGGCACTGCGTGGTGTAGACGATGGAAGTTTGTTGGAGATCGCGAGTCTTGACAGTGATGGAACGGAACTTCCTGTAGATATGATCACATCGGTAGATCAGGCTGTTCCTTCTGCAGGCGATGAAACGGCTGCTGCAGGACTGGAAAATCCGGGAGAAGCAGTACTCACAGGAGGAACAAGTGTATCAGAGTACATAGCGGGAGTGCAGTTGGATCGCGAACAGATTCGGGCTAAAAATAAAGAAACCATGATGGAACTCATCAATAGCGACAATATCCCGGATGTGGAAAAGCAGGCCGTGATCCAGAATATGATCCGTATGACGGAAATTTCTGAGAAGGAAAATGCAGCGGAAACACTTTTGAAGGCGAAGGGATTTGTGGATCCGGTGGTGAGTATTACAGAGAATCAGGTGGATGTTGTGATCAATGCGGTCAGTCTGACCGATCCGGAACGGGCACAGATCGAGGATATTGTAAAACGGAAAACTGAGATCGGTGCGGGAGGGATTGTGATCACGTTAATGGAGTTGGCAGAATAGAACTTCGACATTCAAAGAAACTTTGTGAAAAGCCTAGGCAAATCCGGTGAATTGTGGTATGATAGTTTTGATATGTAGGAAAATTTACATGACACGTATCGAATCTAAACATAAATTTTTAGGATTGCAGGAGGTAATTATTGTGGCAACAGATACAGAGAGAAGCAGTCATAAAGTATATGAGAAAGATCAGATCGGTGAAGTTCAGATTGCTGACGAAGTAGTAGCAATTATTGCCGGCCTGGCAGCAACAGAAGTAGACGGTGTGGATTCCCTCGCTGGAAATATGAGCAACGAGATCGTTGGAAAGCTCGGCATGAAGAACCTTTCCAAGGGCGTTAAAGTTGAAGTGACAGACGAACACGTTTCCGTAAATATTTCTATGAACTTAAAATACGGTTACAGCATTCCGTCCGTATGCGAAAAAGTTCAGGATAAGGTAAAGAGCGCAATTGAAAACATGACAGGTCTTACAGTATTAGATGTCAACATCAAGATTGCAGGAATCAATATCGAGGACTAAGTGCTAAGCGATGAGCCATGCACAGATATAGGCAGTAAAACCCATCTGAGAGCCAGCTCTTAGGTGGGTTTTGCTGTTTATAGAGACTGTGTTACTCTACTAAGCAACATCACAGGAGGAACAAAAGATGAATTACGATGCATTAAAATATAGTTATCCGTCAAGACGAAGTGTGGTCTATGGCCGCCGCGGTATGGTCTGTACCAGTCAGCCTCTGGCTGCACAGGCAGGTCTTGATATCATCAAAGCAGGAGGAAATGCGATCGATGCCGCGATCGCAACAGCAGCATGCATGACCGTGCTGGAGCCGACTGCCAACGGTATCGGCGGCGATGCTTTTGCACTTGTCTGGACAAAGGGAAAACTTCATGGTCTTAATGCCAGCGGAAAAGCTCCGATGGCGATCAGTGCGGAAAAAGTAAGAGAACTGGGACATACAGAGATGCCGCAGCGTGGCTGGATCCCGGTTATGGTTCCGGGTGCTCCGTCTGCATGGGCAGAACTCTCCAAGACATTCGGTCGTTTACCGCTGACAGAAGTTTTAAAACCGGCGATCAGTTATGCGCGTGAGGGCTATCCGGCGACTCCTTTGACTGCATATTCCTGGCAGAAAGCATATAAACAGTTCAAGGAAATCTTAAAAGATGACTGCCATCGCGGTTGGTTTGAGACTTTTGCTCCGGATGGAAAAGTTCCGAATCCGGGCAGCATGGTACAGTTAAAAGATCATGCAAATACACTGGAGAAAATCGCGGAGACCAATGCAGAAGCGTTCTACAGAGGCGACCTGGCGGAAAAGATCGACGCATTTTCCAGAGAAACCGGTGGTTTTATTAGAAAAGAAGATCTGAATGCTTACTGGTGTGAATGGGTGGACCCGATCCATGTGAATTACAAAGGCTACGATGTTTGGGAGATCCCGCCGAACGGTGACGGAATCATCGCATTGATGGCGCTTAATATTTTAAAAGGATTCGATTATAGCTGCCGTGATTGTGCAGATACTTTCCATAAGCAGTTGGAGGCAATGAAGCTGGCATTCGCGGATGGAAAGCAGTATGTGGCTGATAAGCGTTATATGCGTGTATCTACAGATGATATGCTGAATGATGCATATGCAGCGGAGCGCAGAGCGTTCATTACAGATTTGGCACAGGAACCGGAACCGGGCAAACCAAATAGTGGTGGAACGATTTATCTGTGTACCGCTGACGGTGAAGGAAATATGGTTTCTTACATCCAGAGTAACTACATGGGATTTGGTTCCGGTGTGGTTGTTCCGGGAACCGGTATTTCTCTGCAGAACCGTGGTGCAAGCTTCTCGTTAAACGACGGAGAAGCAAACTGCTTAGGTCCGGGCAAGAAAGTATTCCATACCATCATCCCTGCATTCCTCACAAAAGATGGGGAAGCTGTAGGACCGTTTGGAATCATGGGCGGACCGATGCAGCCGCAGGCACATGTTCAGGTGGTGATGAATACGGTAGATTTTCTGATGAATCCGCAGGAAGCATTGGATGCTCCGAGATGGCAGTGGACAGGCGGGAAGAAGGTTCTGGTAGAGCGCAGTTTCCCGTATGCAGTAACAGAAGAGCTGGTAAGACGTGGTCATGAGATCACAGTTGCGGCAGAAAATATCACATTCGGCCGTGGTCAGATCATCTGGAGAAATGAAGAAGGTGTGCTTTGCGGTGCATCTGAGCCGAGAGCAGATGGTATTGTTGCAGCCTGGTAAAATGAAATACAAAGAAAAAATCCCTCCCATCAGAACATGGGAGGGATTCTTGTATGTTATTACAGGTTTTTCTGGTAAACGCCGTTTTCTTTTGTGAAGCCCATCTTTGTAAGATAATCTTCGTGTTCTTTGGATGCTTTCTGAGCGAACTGAAGCTTTTTAACACCCTTGGACGGTAATACAGCATATAAGTACTTGCCTGCGGAGCAGTCGCGGTATACCGGTGTGGAATAGTCGAGGATTACTTCGAAGATACCGTTGCCATTGTCTTTTCCTAATAAAATGTTGGACGGATTTCCTTCGCAGCATACGATAAATGCTTTGTTAACAGAGTCGTCCATGGTAAAGCCCGGGAAGTATTTCTGAATATCATCTTTATAATGCGCTAAGAAATAACCAACAAACGCATCATTTGCTTCACTGTCAACAAGATCATATTTCTGTTCAGCCTTTAACAGTTTGTAAAGGTTGTAAACGTTGATGATGATCAGGCAGCTGTTCATTAATACCAGCGGGAAGGATCCGATGATCAGCGCATAGGAACCGGAAATCACGCTGCCGAGGATATTGATAACTCTTAATTTAATAATAGAAGACATTAACATAGAAACTACGACTAATACCGAACCGATATAACCATAAATTTCAATCATCATTGCTGTATCCATTTCTATTTCTCCTTTTTATGTATGGTTTTGTTAGATTAATTTATCAAGAAGAGAACTTCCGATGGTTCCTTCCGGCATCTCAACGCCGAAGTTCTCGGCAATTGTAGCACCGATCACTGCAAATGTATCTGTGCTCTCAAGTTTGCCGTTGCCCTTCATGGACGGAGAGTATGCGATGAACGGAACACGCTCTCTTGTATGATCTGTGCCAACGTGGGTCGGATCATTACCGTGGTCTGCAGTGATGATCACCAGATCATCTTCATTCAGGAGTTCAAGCAGCTCACCTAATTTCACATCGAATTTCTCAATTTCCTGTGCATAACCATTTACATCACGACGGTGACCCCATAATGCATCAAAGTCTACCAGGTTTACGAAGCAGAGACCTTCAAAATCTCTCTTGGCGATCTCAATTGTCTGTTCCATACCATGAACGGAGCTCTTGGATTTGTTGGATTCTGTCAGACCTTCACCATCGAAGATATCGAAGATCTTACCAACGGAGATCACTTCAAGACCGGCATCTTTTAACGCG
>JAZRLX010000005.1:0-18793 GCA_045647085.1 Pilosibacter sp. | reverse complement strand
TTACTGTTTATCTTCCAGCATCAATGCTCCGCGCATCTCGATTCGCGGACCGCCGCATTTTTCCAGGTATGCTCTTGTGATGGTTACGGCTCCGATATTCGGATCTCTCGGGATCTCATACATGATATCCAGCATGAAATCTTCCATGATCGCACGGAGAGCACGTGCACCGGTCTCTTTTTTCATCGCTTCTTCCGCAATCCACTCTAACGCATCATCGTCAAATTTCAGATCGACTTCATCCATCTGCAGCAATTTCTGATACTGTTTCAGGATCGCATTTTTCGGCTCTTTCAGGATACGTACCAGGAATTCTTTTGTCAGACCCTGTAAGGTAACAGTGATCGGAAGACGGCCTAAGAATTCCGGGATCATACCGAAGTTACGAAGATCCTGGTTGGTCACATGGCTCAGCAGTTTCGGATCCTTGTCATATTTATCTTTCAGTTCAGAACCGAATCCGAGAGAGATCTTCTCAGTCATACGCTCTTTAATGATATTTTCCAGATCCGGGAATGCGCCGCCACAGATGAACAGAATATTGTCTGTGTTGATGGTCTCCATCGGAGTCATCGCATTTTTCTGGCTGGTTCCTACCGGAACTTCTACAGAAGCGCCTTCTAACAGTTTGAGGAGTTCCTGCTGTACGGATTCACCACTGACATCACGGGTACTTGTGGATTTTTTCTTCGCGATCTTGTCGATCTCGTCGATAAATACAATACCCATCTCAGCTTTTTCAACGTCGTTATCCGCAGCTGCCAGTAACTTGGAAATAACACTTTCAATGTCGTCACCGATATATCCGGCTTCGGTCAGAGAGGTTGCATCTGCGATCGCCAGCGGTACATTGAGGAGTTTTGCCAGTGTCTTAACCAGATAGGTCTTACCGCTTCCTGTCGGTCCGATCATCAGGATGTTGGACTTTTCGATCTCTACACTGGTATCGAACTTCGCAGCATCCGGGGATGTACGCTCGAATACTCGTTTATAGTGGTTGTAAACGGCTACGGAAATGACTTTCTTTGCCTGATCCTGACCGATGACGTACTCATCCAGCTGTTCTTTGATGGAGTGCGGGGACGGGATCTCACTCAGTTTAAATAGTTCTTTTTTCTTATTTTTTTTCTTTTTTACACGCTTTTTGCCTGTCAGAGCACTGAGATCAATCTGTCCGATCGGAATGCCCCAGCCCATGTTGCCAAATGGCATTCCACCCTGATCCGGTGCCTGGTCATCTTCCTCGTCCGCATCATCGATCACTTCTACATCCTCTTCATCAATGGTTTCTGTTTGAGGAGCTTCCGGTTTCTCAGCAGCAACTGTTTTTTCAGACTCGATCTTTTCTGCTTTTGCGTCTTCTTTCTGTTTCTTCTGGTTCGGAGACATACCCCACATACCTGCAGGCATACCCATATTCCAGAGCATATCCGGAGTCACTCCGGACATCATGCCCATATCCAGACCGGTGTTCTGAATGGTATTGAATGCATTCTGCATGCAGTCAAAACAGATATCAATACCCGGAGGCATGGTGATCATCTTGCCTGCTTTGCTTTCCGGTCGACGGCAGACGTAGCAGACTTTTTCATATTCCTCATCGTCCTGAGATTCTTCCCAGTGTTTTTCTTTATCGTTCAACGTTGTTCTCCTTCATATATACGTAAGTTCATTCTATAGTAAGAAGTTATATCAGATAATGATTATAAGACATTTTTGTTTAACTCGCAAGTAAAAACCATGTTCATGGTAAGGCTTCCGTTTTCTTTAAGGGACATTTTCCTGCAAAATAATTATTTTTATATATTTTTTATTTCTGAAAGTATTTTTTTGAAGTTTTTTGTAGGTGGTACGGATAATGAAACTCAAGAAAAGCGAAAACGTGAAAACAAAAACAGGAGGGTTACTATGACAACAATCTCACTTGACATGTACCAGGCTTGCGCACTTGCAGCATTGGTTTACTGCCTCGGTCGAATCATGAAACAGAAACTTGCATTCCTGGACAGATACTGTATTCCGGCTCCGGTAGCCGGCGGTGTGGTATTTGCACTTGCACATCTGGCATTATACAGTGCAGGCATCCTGGAACTCACATTTGACACCACACTTCAGAACGTATTTATGACAATCTTCTTCTGCAGCGTTGGTTTTACTGCTTGCTTCCGTCTCTTAAAGAAGGGCGGTATCCAGGTGTTTTTATTCCTTGGTCTTGCGATTGGTATCTGTATTGTACAGGATATCGCAGGCGCAGGTCTTGCAACCGTATTTGGTCTTGATCCGTTACTTGGTCTTTGCATGAGCTCCATGCCGTTGGTTGGCGGTCATGGTACTTCCGGTTCTTTTGGTCCGCTCCTTGAGACAGACTATGCAGTAGTAGGTGCAACAACAGTAGCTCTTGCTTCTGCTACATATGGTCTCGTTGCAGGTTCCATCATGGGTGGTCCGATCGCTCGTATGCGCGTTGAGAAACACGGTTTAAAATCCACAGCTGCAGAAGAAGGCAATGCTGCGGCAGAGGTTGCTTCCCCGATCGATGGTGACAAATTCACAACAGCCGCGATGTTCCTTGCAGTTTCCATCGGTATCGGTACATTTATTTATACATTCTTCAAAGATGTACTTCATTTAACATTCCCGACTTACATCGGTGCAATGTTAGCAGCGGCTGCAGTTAGAAATATCTGGGATATCAGAGGTAAAGAGCTTCCGATGGAAGAGATCGATGCACTGGGAGGCCTTTCTCTGAACCTGTTCCTTTCTATGGCAATGATGAGCTTAAAGCTCTGGCAGCTTGCAGCACTTGCGCTTCCGATGATCGTGATCCTGCTTGTTCAGACACTGATCATGTTCCTGTATGCGAATTTCTTAGTATTCAACATTATGGGTCGTGACTATGAGGCAGCAGCGATGACAACTGCATTCTGCGGTTTCGGTATGGGTGCAACTCCGAATGCGATGGCGAACATGAGAGCTCTTGTCGAGCGTTACGGTGCAGCACCGCGTGCGTTCTTTATTGTACCGTTAGTAGGTAGTTTATTCGTAGATTTCTTTAACTCTATGATCTTAACTACATTCATGAACTTTCTTTAATTAATTACTCGACCGATATGCTCCTTTGATGTACGCATACCCCTGTCATTCCCCCGTAATCGGTCGGATTATTGAAATGAACCCCTGCTCCAAGTTTCAGAGCAGGGGTTTTTGCATACAAAAATCAGATTCGCAGATTTAAAAATGCCTGATATAAATTGAGGGTTCCGTAGCCGAATTCACGATTCGGATAGGAGAGAGAAGGGGTTCGGTCTGCACCGCGGATCAGGTACGTTTTGATGGTAGAGGAATTCATGTAAGGATCATTTCCTTTTAGAATTCCCCAGTTTAGGAGAATAGCAGCAGCGCCCGCTACGTAGGCGGCAGCCGCAGAAGTTCCGGTAAGGGTTCCCACACCCGGTGCTGCAAGTTCCGGTTTGATCACACCGGAGCGGCTGAAACCACGGCTGGAATGAATGTAGATTCCACCGGTAGTATGGTCGTAGGCGCCGACCGTGATCGGATAAGCTGCATTTCCCGGTCCGGTGATCAGTGTGTCCGGATCGGGGCGGAGAAAGTACGTATCATCGGGAATGAAGGAACGGTTGGGAAGCCATAGGTGAAAAGAATCTGAAATGTCAGTCAGGTTTGTGATCGTGAGGGTCCAGATTCCGGGAAAGGGATCTTGAAAGCGCAGGAAGATCAGCTGGCTTCCGCTGGCGTTGGAGACAATGCGAGAATAGATGGTGATCTTCGTTCCTTCCAGCAGGAAATTCAGCGTGTCGGCCTCCATATTTCTTAAAGATGGTCCTTCTATAATTTCTCCGGAAGGGGAACGGAAACCGAGGGTGTAGGCAGCCGTATTTTGTGCCCAAAATTCCATGGAAAAACCTCGGGTGGTTTCTCCGATATTGAGTTCTACCTGATGGGTCAGACTGCCGGGAGCAGTAGAACCGCGGTAATGGTGGGCGTATCCGGTTTCGTTTCCGGCGGCCACCACAAACGCAGTTCCCGGAAAGGCACTCATTTCATTTAAATAGGTACTGAGATTGGAGGTTCCCGTGTGGCTACCCATGTTGGTACCGACAGCCAGGCATACGACGAGAGGTGTGTTGTACCGGTTGGCGAGGGCGAACAGATAGCTGATCCCCATCATGATATCATTTTCCTGATAAGCGTCGGCATTTTCATTTATAAGGAAGAAATCGCGAAGATACTGCTTGGCAGGTTTGAGCTTCACGATCCCGAGGTAACAATTGGGGGCTGCTCCCGAGAAACTGCCGTCTGCTGTTTCATTTCCGGCTGCAATGGAAGCCACCATGGTTCCGTGACCGTTGGTATCCGTAGAAGGAACCAATTCCAGAGGATTTTCAGAACGTAGAGCTGCATCGATCTGGTCTTTTGTATACTGTGTTCCATAACTGACAGGAAACATCGAAGAGGAGTAAGACACTTCAGGGGAATCATTTCCCACTGTCTGGTCCCAGATCCCAAGGATTCGCGTGGAGCCATCCTTATTTTGAAACAATGGATCTCGATAATCAATTCCGGTATCGATGAAGCCGATCATGACGCCTCGTCCTTGCTCAGAAAGGGGCGGAAGTCTTGATGCTGATAGGATTCCGGAGGCATCCAGACCAGTGAGATCCAGCAGTGCATATAGTTTGGGGATCGAGGAGTATGTGGCTGTGGAAATCGTGAGTTCTCTGGATGCAGCTTGTGGAAGATGGACCACCGCGAATTGATAATTTATGAAATCGACGCAGTCGGTGCCTGCGCGGGCCAAAAATTCAGCCGGACGCACGTAATATCTGGTTATGAAATCGGCGTAATCTTCGGAGGCGGAATTTGGATAACAAGGCATAGTTATACTCCCAAAGGATGTTGTTTATACTATATGATGATGCTCGGGGAAAAGACAAAGAGATGGACGAAGCTTTTAAAATGGTGTAAAATTAGGGAAACAGGAAGTTTTGGCAGCATGGAGGAAGGAGACAAGATATGTTAGGATTTTTGACATTAGGAGCGACCATGACAATGGTGGATCTGGCTTTTAAGAATCGTATCGACAGTCAGAAAGATGAGGAATTTCCGAAAGAACTGGAAGGAGCTAAGGGAAAGATCCTGCTTTATAAAAATCACAATGACGGTTTTTCATTTGGTGTTCTCCGTGGTTCCAAATTAGTGGAACTGGTCCCGCTTTGTCTGACTTCCGGAATTACAGGTGTATGGGCCTATTTGATGAGTGTTCGTGGCAGATGGGCAGAGAAATTT
The DNA here is from genome assembly GCA_045647085.1 of Pilosibacter sp. GTDB lineage: Bacteria > Bacillota > Clostridia > Lachnospirales > Lachnospiraceae > Pilosibacter. The sequence continues at coordinate 13,486 of JAZRLX010000005.1, read as the reverse complement.
GCCATAACCTTTGTTTTGGCCGGTGGAGCGAGCAATCTCATCGACCGTTTGACAAAAGGGTATGTGATCGACTACATCTGTGTGCAGTGGAAAGCATTGAAAAAAGTAGTATTTAATCTGGCAGATCTGTTTATCATGATCGGCTGCGGTTTGTTGATGGCAGTCAACGGATTTGAAGTGATAAAAGATATGCTGAAACGTAAGAAATAAAAGCAAGGAGGGATCCGGGTTTGAATATTTTATATGCATCGAATGACGGTTTTGCAAGGCATCTCGGAACGTCCATGTATTCCTTGTTTGATAAGAATCGTGGTGCAAAGACGATCACGGTCTATGTATTGTCTCTGGGATTGTCAGAAGATAATATCGGAAAGCTGCAGACGATCGCGAATATTTTTAATCGCGAATTGGTAATCTTAGAGTTGGGGGATATCCGTAAGAAGTTTGATTTTGATGTGGATACGGGCGGATATGATATCAGCATTATGGGACGTCTGTTTATGGGAGAGATGCTTCCGGAACATGTGGAACGTGTGCTGTATCTGGACTGCGATACAGTCATCGTGCGTTCCATCGAGAAGATGTGGAAAGAACCGCTTAACGGAGCGATCCTGGGAGCGGTCATGGAACCGACTATTTATGAGGCAGTAAAGGAGTCCATCGGACTGGGAAAAGAAGATGGTTATTATAATTCGGGCGTTCTTCTTGTGGATCTGAAGCGTTGGCGAGAGGAACGCGTTCAGGAAAAACTGATGCAGTTTTTAAAGGAAAAGGGCGGAGCACTGTTTGCCAGTGATCAGGACTTGTTGAATGGAGCATTAAAGGGGCGCATTCATACCCTGATGCCGGTCTGCAACTTTTTCCCGAACTATCGTTATTTTTCATATAAAACGTTGGTGGAACATGCACCGTCCTATCAGGCGGTTTCCAAGGAAGAATTCAAGATGGCAAAAAAGCATCCGAGGATCATTCATTATATGGGTGATGAGCGTCCATGGATCCGGGGTAATCTAAATCATTACCGATTGGCATATGAAAAATATCTGGCGATGACTCCGTGGGCAGGAACTCCGAAGGAAACGGGAAAAGAACTCTATATGCTGATCTATCATGCCATGGATTATGCGACAGCGATTTGTCCGGAGATCCGTTGGTATATCAGTAAGAAGTTTGGTATGAAAGCGGTTATGAGCCGAAAGAAGCAGACGGAGGATAAAAAAGCATGATCACAGTACTGTTGGCAGCGTGGAACGGAGAAGCTTATATTGAAGAACAGCTGGATTCTATTCTGGGGCAGGATGGTTTGGAATTAAATGATCTGCGTGTTGTGATCTCTGATGATGGGTCTACAGATCGCACTCGGGCGATCTTGGAGGATTATCATGCACAGTTTCCGGAACAGATCCTATTAAGACATCGGAGTGCAGAGCGGAAAGCAAAAGATCTTGCAGACGGAATCCCGGCGGCAGCAGGTAATTTCTTCTGGCTGCTTTCGCAGGCAGGAGAATCTGATTATTACATGCTCAGCGACCAGGATGATGTGTGGAAACCCAATAAAATCGAAACATTGATGATGGAAATGATGTGTCAGGAAGTATTAAACGGGGCAGATCATCCGATTTTGGTACACTCGGATATGGAAGTGGTTGATGCGAATCTAAAAACGATTCATCCGAGTTTTTTCAAATATCAGAAATGTGATCCGGATCGTACCGGATTTTCAGAGATCTTGGTAGAGAATTCTGTGACCGGAGGTGCGGTTATGATGAATCGTGCACTGGTAAAGTTATTGCAAGATCGTCCGCAGGCGTGTTTCATGCATGACTGGTGGATCGCATTGGCAGCTTCCTGTTTTGGAACTATTTCCTGTGTGAAGGAACCGCTTTATTTGTACCGTCAGCATGGAAGCAATACTCTGGGAGCGAAAGAGACCGGAAGTGTGAAAGATGTGGCGGAGCGTCTGGAACGGTCTGCACAGGTGGAGGAAAACTATCGAAAGATGGCAGCTCAGGCCCATGCGTTCGGAGCGATGTATCAAGAGCAGATGAGCGATGATCAGAGGGCAGTGCTTCGTGCATATCTGGCGCTGCGATATCAGTCACCGATGGGAAGATTCCGAAATATCGTGAAAAATCGATTCTACAAGAGTTCGAAATTACAGACTCTGGCCCAGTGCGTGACGATTCCGAGACCGGATGGAGACAACTGGCCGATCTAAAGAGGGAGAACATTAGGTGAAGATCAATTGTGTGATTTTAAATTATAATGATGCGTCCACCGTGTTGGAACTTGTGAATGAAATTGGTGGATATCAGGCACTGGACCGGATCGTCATTGTGGATAATGCGTCCACGGATGATTCCTGGGCAACATTGCAGATACTGAAAACACAGTATTCGCACGTGGATTTGCTCCGTTCAGAGAAAAATGGCGGCTATGGAGCCGGAAATAATCTGGGCGTGCGCCATGCAGTCCATGTCAACGGAGCGGATTTTGTATTGATCGCGAATCCGGATGTGAAGTTTTCTGAGGCATGTGTAAAGCGTCTGGCCGGAGTGTTGTCTCGCCATGATGAACTGGCGGTGGCGACAGCGCTGATGGAGGACCAGACTTACAGCGAGATGAAAAATGGCTGGAAGGTTCACGGATTTTGGGGAGAATTGTTTGCCATGGGTCCGATCAGCAGGCGATTATTAAAGAAATGGCTGAATTATCCGGATACATATTTCACGGAAAAGAAAGCAGTCTATGTGGATGCTGTTCACGGCTCGATGTTGATGGTGGATGGAAAGAAATTCTTAGAAACCGGCGGGTACGATGAAGGAATCTTTTTGTACCAAGAGGAAACCGTACTGGCGAGTCGGTTGAAGAAAAAAGGTTACAGATCTTTACTGGTTCTGGATCAGAAGTATCGTCATGAACATTCCGTGTCCATCAGTAAATCGTTCAAAGGACAGATGGAGCGTCAGAAACTGAGAAATGCGAGTGTATTGTATTACATGAAGAACTATCTGGGCATTGGTCCGGTAAGAGAGGCAATCGCAAGGCTGTGGTTTGCGGGGATTTTGCTGGAGATCATGGTGGCCGGAAAATTAGGGATTTTATAGAAACAGAATATAAAAATGAAAATGGCAGGAGAATCAAGAGTGATTTCCTGCCATTTATATGTTATTGAATTCCGTGTGCAGTCAGGATCGCCTGTCTGGTAGCTTCGATTCCTTCCGGAGTCAGGGAATCGTCGGTCGGATCCCATCGCTGTTCGAATGGAATTTCATATGCGATCGTCGGTCGATTGAACGGTCCCGGGATCGGGCTCTCGTAAACTTCCACAGTGGTTCCTACCGGACAGTAGTCGTAGATCCACTTTGCATCTGCGGTTGTCAGTCGGATGCATCCTGCGGAACGGGCGATACCGAGATTGTTGTAGGTGCTTGCCCATACAGTGTACGGATCCGGAGCATCATAGATAATGGAGTGCATCAAGATAGAAAGTCCGGAACCAAGACGGGTTGCATATTGAGTCCAAACGTCATTGATCATTAGTCTCCAACGATATTTTTCCGGAGTTTTGAATGTTCCGAGCGGAGTATCGTCACCGGTGGAAACCAGGAAAGATTTCACCGGGATAATAAATCCGTTGGCGCCATCCTGTGCATAAACCGTCAGACAGTTTGCTTCTTTATTGATTCGGATCATGAATGGTCCTGCAGTACCGATCAAAGATTCCACATCGTCCCACAATTTTCCATCTTCTCCAAAGTAATATTTGTATCCGTCAATATACTGCCATCCGGTTACCGGATAGGAGTCACGGAAATAGTAGCGGTCATCGCCAACCCAGCCCCAGCCGGTATAGTTGGAACCATCGGCTCCGTGAATGTAACGGAGAACACCGTCTACATACTGGACACCGTCCGCATGTGCTGCAAAAACAGGTCTGGACAGATCGTACTGTGGATCGGTTCCTTTTTCTACGAATACAAGACGGAAACCGGTCATAACAGTGCCCTGGTTCATAGAACCACAAGTCATACCGTTCTTTGCCCAGCTTGTATATGTCTTGTCGCTGAGAGACGCTGTGTAATAAATATCATATTGATCTGCAACCGGACCGGAGAAACGGAACTGGATCGCTTCAACCAATGGCCATCCATCGATCAACGCTGTCTGCTGACCGTTCATCGCCCAGTTGGACCATCCGGCAGCAGTGGAGTATGTACGGTATAAAAGGTCTCCGTGAATGCCTTCTAAATAAGTAGAGATGGAAGAGAAGGAACTGTCTTCTACAGTGATCGGCTGGTCATTGACAAACGGAGAGGACCACTGTAAAGCATCTCTTAATAAAATCTGTGTCTGAAGACGCGGAACACGTTTCGGGACACTTAACGGACCTGTTTCATCCATCACCGGCTGTGTGATTTCCTGTACAGTCTCTTCCGGAACGGAAGGCGCCTCCGGGGCGATGATCACCGGCTGATCGGAAATTTCTGTGGATCCTGCAGTTACATCCTGAGGCTCTGTTTCCGGGACCGGACTACCCGGAGAAACCACCGGTTCCGGCGGAAGAGCAAATTGACCCGGTCCAAGGGACTCTTGGAATTCGACAGCAGCTTCCCCAGAAGCAGAAGTGCTGACCGGAATAACTTCTGTAATAACAGGGGATGAGGCCGTCTGATCAGCGAATGTAGGAAGCACGCTGTTGCTTAACAGAATACTTGATATAAGCAGAGTCAGGCCGGCTTTTTTCAGTCTGCGCATAGGCTTTCCTCCTTGTATTTTCTAAACATTTCGTCTTTATAGTTTACCATGATACGGGGAAAAATACTATATAAGATTTACAATTTATGGCGGATAGTGTAAAATGACAGGTATAAAACAATGGTAAAAGAGGGATGAAATGACAAGTATGGTACAGTCTGACAGCCAAAATGTGTTAGTCAGCATCTGCTGCATCACATACAACCAGGAAGCATACATTCGCGATGCCCTGGAAGGTTTTGTAAACCAGAAGACAAAGTTCAAATATGAAGTCCTGATCCATGATGATGCATCGACAGACCGTACTGCGGACATTATTCGTGAATACGAAGAAAAATATCCGGATATGATCAAACCGATCTTGCAGACAGTGAACCAGTACTCCCTCGGTCTTACCAATGTTTCCGGAACCTGGAATTTCCCGCGTGCAGTAAAAAATGGCAGTAAATACATTGCCATGTGTGAGGGCGACGATTATTGGATCGATGAAAATAAACTCCAGCACCAGGTGGATTATCTGGAGGCACATCCGGATTGCTCTTTGGTATTCCACAGTGCAAAGGTGGAAGTACAGGGCAGTGCAGTGACGGAGCGTATGATGCGGCCTTATACAAAGGATCGGATCGTGACTCCGGAGGAGATCATTGACAAGACATCCGGATATGCGACTGCATCGCTGATGTTCCGCGCGAAGATGGTGAAGGAACTTCCGGATTTTTATAACAATGCACCGATCGCAGATATTCCGCTGCAGCTTTTGGCAGCGAATATGGGATACGGTTATTATATGGATGAACCGATGTGTGTATATCGCCTCGGAGGAGCAGCATCCTGGACCACCCTGATGAAGCAGGGCAATTACGAGAAAAAGCAGCAGGATTATGCACGGGCGATGAAGAAGATGTATCAGGGATACGACGAGTTTTCCGGAAAACGATTCCACGAAACAGTGGTGCGCGCTTGGAGGAGACTGTATTTCCTGACGCAGGTCAATACCAAGCATTATGACGTGGTACTGGATAAAAAGAATCGGAAGTTTTATAAAGAATTGAACGTCAGAACCAGATTTTTCATCCGGTTTGAGGCGACATTTCCGAGGTTTTATCAGTGGCTTCAGGATTCCTATCATCGATTCAGGAAATAGGAGAACTTAGTGACAGAAAAAGAAATGAAACATAAAGTGGCGAAAGGGCTTTTCTGGAAGCTGCTGGAGAACGGCGGTGCGCAGGCAGTGCAGTTCGTGGTGGCGATCCTGTTGGCAAGACTCCTGACGCCGGCGGAATATGGCGTGGTGGGAATCATTATGATCTTCATCACTATCGCCAATGTTTTCGTTCAGAGTGGATTCAGTACGGCACTGGTGCAGAAGAAACATGCGGATACAGCAGATTTTTCTTCCGTTTGTTATTTTGAGCTTGTACTTTCCGTGGTGCTGTATGGAATTCTTTATCTGGCGGCTCCGCATATTGCAGCATTCTATGAGATCGCTGAATTAAAAGAGATTGTACGCGTTCTGGCGATCGTACTCTTTCCGGGTGCAGTGATCTCGGTCCAGACAGCATATGTGTCCAGAAATCTGGAATTTAAAGGCTTGTTCCTTTCTACACTGGCGGCGTCTTTGATATCAGGTGCAGTCAGCATCGGAATGGCTATGGCAGGTTTTGGTGTCTGGGCTATGGTAGGACAGCAGATCATTTATTATTTTGCATTGATGATCGTTCTGTTCTTTACCGTTTCCTGGAGACCGGAGAAGTTATTCAGTTTTGAAAAGCTCCGCTCCTTATTTGCATTTGGATGGAAGCTGTTGTGTGCATCCCTTTTGGATACGGTTTTTAACAACTTATATGGTTTATTAATAGGAAAGATTTATAATGAGGAGCTGCTTGGAAGCTACAACCGTGGCGAGCAGTTTCCGAAACTGCTCGCGACCAACCTCGGTGCAGCGATCCAGGCAGTTCTGCTTCCTGCATTTTCTGCAAAGCAGGACGATATGAAGGAAGTAAGGAGTATGGTCCGCAAGGCGATCCAGCTGAGCTCCTTTGTGGTGCTTCCGATGTTATTGGGATTATTTGCAGTGGCGGACACGCTGGTTCTGGTTCTTCTTGGAGAGCAGTGGCTGGTTTGTGTTCCGTTCCTTCGGATCACTTGTATCACATACTGCTTCTGGCCGATCCACATTACCAACTTACAGGCGATCAATGCTGTGGGAAGAAGTGATATTTTCCTGAAATTGGAAGTGGTAAAAAAGGCTCTGAGTGTGGCTGCGCTGTTGATCGGTATGCAGTTCAACGTGTATATTATGGTATCGATCAAGGCATTCCAGGATTTCCTGTGTACCTTCGTCAATGCAGCACCCAATAAAAAATTGCTGGATTACAGTATTTTTGATCAGTGGAGAGATGTGATGCCTCCGGCACTGTTGTCGGCCGTGATGTGCGCGATTGTGATGATGGCCGGAAAATGGCTGGTGTTCCTTCCATTGCTTGTAAGATTGATGGTTCAGATCCTGGTTGGCGTAGCAGTATATGCAGTGCTGGCCGGAGTATTTCGATTAGAGAGTTTCCGTTTCTGTCTGGAGGGTTTGCGCGCGATGACAGGAAGGAAACATGAGGAGGCGAGATAGTCGATGAGAAAGACGATTCTTGTAACTGCGATCGGGTCTTTTTCCGCGGTGACTGTGATCGAGTCCCTGAAGAAAGACGGTTACCGAGTGGTCGGATGCGATATTTATCCGGCAGAATGGGTGGCCAATTCGCAGATTGTAGATGTATTTTATCGTGCCCCGTATGCGACAGACAGACCTGCATACGAGGAATTTGTCAAGCAGGTCTGTAAAGAAGAGGAAGTGGCATATCTTATGCCGCTGACAGATGTGGAAATTGATCTGTTCCGAGGATGGACGACTGCGGCGGAGGATACCGGTGCAGTTGTTTGTATGTCTGAACGTAAGATGTTAGATATCATTCGTGACAAAAAAGTGCTGGAAGAATATCTGGCGCCGATGGGAATCTGCGATACGATCCCGGGTAACTTATTGTCAGAATTGATTTCCATGGAAGCTGCAGAGCAGACGTATCCGCTCGTGATCAAACCGATCGACGGACGCAGCAGCCAGGGGCTTCACATTGTAAAAACGGAACAAGAAATGAGAGCAGTTACAGAACTGTGCAGAGAGGATGCGGATCATTATCTGGTTCAGCCGAAGATTTCCGGACCGGTCATTACCGTGGATGTGGTGCGCAATCCGGAGACTGAGGAATGCGTGTGTATTCCGAGAAGAGAACTGCTTCGTACACCGAACGGAGCAGGAACCTCCGTGTATGTATTTAAGAATGAGCATCTGGAGAAGCAGTGCAAGGCGATCGCGAAAGCACTGAATATCTGTGGATGTGTGAATTTTGAGTTTGTAGAAGAGATAGAGCCTGCAGCGCAGAATGGTCCGGGCAAATGGAGATTTTTAGAGTGTAATCCGAGATTCTCCGGCGGATTAGCTTTCTCAGCCGTGGCAGGATATGACATGGTGCGAAATCATTTGAATTGTTTTAAGGGGATCGGATTGGAGCCGGAAGGTGAGATCCGAGATCAATTTGTAGCAAGACGATACACAGAAGTTGTGACGGGGTGATGGGAATGGAGATCAAAAGACATGAGAAACCGGTATTGGTGACACGCTCATCGTTGCCGCCGCTTGACGAATATGTGGAGATGTTAAAGCCAATCTGGGAAAGCGCATGGCTGACCAACATGGGAAGCTATCATGAGGAGTTCAAAGCTCAGCTTGCAGATTATTTAAAGGCTGACAATCTGGAACTGTTCGTGAATGGTCACATGGCATTGGAGCTTGGCATCCAGGCACTGAAGCTGGAGGGTGAAGTGATCACGACTCCGTTCACGTTTGCATCGACCACTCACGCGATTGTACGAAACGGACTGACTCCGGTATTTTGTGATATTAATGATAAAGATTACACCATGGATGCGGATAAGATCGAAAGTCTGATCACGGATAAGACGTGTGCGATCGCTCCGGTCCATGTATACGGAAATATTTGTGATGTGGAAAAGATCCGGGAGATCGCGGATCGTCATGGTTTGAAGGTGATCTATGACGCTGCGCATACCTTTGGAGAGACATTTGACGGCGTGGGTGTTGCGAATTTTGGCGACATTTCCATGTTCAGTCTCCATGCGACCAAAGTATTTCACAGCATCGAGGGCGGAATTATTTCTTTCAAAGATCCGGAACTGAAAGACCTGTTATATCAGTTAAAGAACTTTGGAATTACCGGATATGAGAGTGTGGAATATGTCGGTTCCAACGGTAAGATGAATGAATTCCAGGCAGCCATGGGACTTTGCAATCTACGTCATCTGGACGGAGAGATCGCGAAGAGAAAGGTGCTTGTGGATCGTTACCGTGAGCGTTTATCCGGTGTTGAGGGCATCCGACTCTGCGAGGAAAATCCGCGTGTGAAATCCAACTACGCATATATGCCGGTGGTGTTTGATAGATATGCGGTGGACCGCGATACGATTTTTGCGGAACTTGCAAAATATAATATTCATGCGAGAAAGTATTTCTATCCGTGTGTGAATAGTTACGAGTGTTATAGCGGACAGTTCAGTGAGGAGGATACTCCTGTGGCGGCGAAGATCTCCCGTCAGGTGCTGACACTTCCGTTGTTTGCAGATCTGCCAGTTGAAACAGTAGATGAGATCTGTGATATCATATTAAGTTTTCAGAAGTAGAAAGGACGATCGAAATGAAGAAATATGATTATTTATTGGTAGGAAGCGGCCTGTTTGCAGGTGTATTTGCGTATTTTGCAAAAAAAGAGGGAAAATCTTGTCTGGTTCTTGAAAAGAGAGACCACATCGGCGGAAACATTGCCTGTGAAGAAGTAGAAGGCATCAACGTGCACAAATACGGTGCACATATTTTCCACACCAGCAACAAGCAGGTATGGAAGTTTGTAAATGATCTTGTGGAATTCAACCGTTATACAAACAGTCCGGTGGCAAACTACAAGGGCGAGATGTACAACATGCCGTTCAACATGAACACCTTCAGCAAGATGTGGAAGATTTCCACACCGGAGGAAGCAAAGCAGATCATCGATGAGCAGAGAAAAATCATCAAAGGTGAACCGAAGAACCTGGAGGAGCAGGCGATCAGTCTGGTGGGAACCCACATTTACCAGAAGCTGGTAAAGGGTTATACAGAGAAGCAGTGGGGAAGATCTTGTAAAGACCTTCCGGCGTTTATCATCAAGCGTCTTCCGGTTCGTTATACTTACGACAATAACTATTTCAACGATCTCTATCAGGGTATTCCGATCGGCGGATACAATAAGATCGTGGAGAAATTGTTCGAGGGATGCGATGTGCGTCTGAGCACAGATTATCTGGAACATAAGGAAGAGTACGATGCGATGGCAGAGAAGGTTGTCTATACAGGTACTATCGACAGTTATTTTGATTATCAGTTTGGTAAACTTCAGTATCGTACCGTTCGTTTTGAAAATGAAGTGCTGGATACAGACAACTATCAGGGCAATGCGGTTATCAACTATACAGACCGTGAGACTCCGTACACTCGTATCATTGAACACAAGCATTTCGAGTTCGGTACCCAGCCGAAGACCGTGATCTCCAAGGAATATCCGTGCGAGTGGACGGAGGGCATGGAGCCGTATTATCCGGTTAACGATGAGAGAAACCAGGAACTGTACAAGAAATATGCAGAGCTGGCAGAGGCTGAGGAGCATGTGATCTTCGGCGGACGTCTGGCCGAGTACAAATACTATGATATGGATAAGGTAATCGAGTCTGCGTTCCAGCGAGTGGAGAAGGAGTTCGGTCATCTGAGCTTATAATAATTGATAGAAGAAACGGAGGACAGGGCATCGGGATATGAGTCAGGTGGCGCGTCTGATCATCGGAAGAGATGATGGAAATCTGGAAAAACAGAATATTGTCTGGAACATGATCGGAAGCTTTTTATATGCATTTGCGTCCATGGTTCTGTCGATCGCGGTGGTGCAGATTTCAGGAGAGGATGCAGGCGGTATTTTCACGTTTGCATTTTCCACGCTCGGTCAGCACATGTTTACCATTGCCTATTTTGGAATCCGTCCGTTTCACATTACGGATACGGGAAATCAGTATACCTTTGGTGAGTACCTGGGGCTTCGCTGGTTTACCTGTGCAGCAGCGCTTTTGGTGGGAATGGGATTCGTGGCAATCAACGGCTATTCTTATGAGAAAGCGATGGCTGTGATCTTTCTGGTTGCATACAAGGTAGTTGACGGTTTGGCGGATGCTTATGAGGCTGAGTTCCAGAGAAACGGAAAACTTTACCTGACAGGAAAGTCCAATGCATTCCGTACGATCTTGTCAGTTGGTGTGTTTCTGACCGTGCTGGGAGTAACCGATCAGCTGATGATCGCCAGCGGAGCAGCAGTAGTGGCACAGATCGCAGGATTTTTGATCTGTGATGTGCTGGTGATCCGTGAGCTTCCGACGGTGGACTGGACGATCCGTTCCGGAAAACGTGTGAAGCTTTTGAAAGACAATACACTGTTATTTCTCTCCGTTGTGATCGATTTCTATATTTTCTCTGCATCCAAGTATGCCATTGAGGCGTGCATGACAGACGGAGACATGGCAGTTTTTGGTGCCATTTTTATGCCGACCAGTGTGATCAATCTGGTGGCAGGTTTTGTCATTCGACCGTTCCTTACAAAGATGTCTCTTTCCTGGGAACTGAATGACATGAAACGATTTGTAAAAGCCATTGGAATTCTGGCAGGTGTGATCTCTGCGCTGACCGTTCTGGCACTGGGCTGCGCATGGTTCCTGGGAATTCCGGTGTTAAGTTTGTTATATTCCAATATCAGTTACGCACTGGCAGACTGTCGCCCGGCATTTGTGATGATCATCTTAGGCGGAGCACTCAATGCATTTATGAGCCTGTTCTATTATGCAATGGTTATTATGAAGATGCAGAAGTACATCTTTGGTGTATACGGTGTGGTCGGTGTGATGGCGGTGCTGATTTCTAATCCATTTGTAAGATGGAGCGGGATTTTTGGTGGAGCATTGGCGTATGTGATCCTGACAGCGGCACTGATGGTATTTTTTGGAGCATTTGTCTGTTGGGGTGTGCTTCGCAAGATGCGTGAAATGTAATGTATAGAAGGAAAGTGAGGAGTGTTTATGAGCAGAACCCATGCATTTGTGATCTGTGCATATAAAGAGAGTCCGTATCTGGAGTTTTGCATGCGCTCCTTGCGGAAGCAGACGGTAAAGTCCGATGTGTATCTGGTAACATCCACACCGTCTGAATATATTGAGAAATTGGCAGAAACTTACCGGATCCCTGTATTTGTGAGGGAGGGAGCCAGCAGTCTGAAAGAGGATTGGCTCTTTGGCTGGCGTCTGGCAGGTGCAGATCACAGCCTTGTGACCATTGCACATCAGGACGATAAATACAATCCACATTATACAGAGGAACTGCTGAAAGCATATGAACAGTACCCGGATATGACCGTGTTCTGTTCTGACTATGTTGTGATGAAAACTGAGGAGGGTTTGCTTTCAGATGGCAAAGTTTACCCGGGAACCACAAGAACGGTATGTTTTGATGTGGTGCGTCTGGTAAAGAAAGTTCTTCGTATTCCGCTGAGACTTCGCAGTCTGGCAGATCAGACCTGGGTAAAGAAATTGCCGCTTATGTTTGGTAACTCCATCTGTTGTCCGAGCTGTACGTACAACCATGATTTTATCGGTGATGATATGTTTAAGTCAGACATGCAGTTTGCTCTGGACTGGGATAACCTTTATGAGCTTGCCGGGAAGCCGGGACGATTTATTTGTACTGAAAAGCCGTTGATCGCATATCGTGTGCATGACGGCGCGACAACGAAAGCCTGCATTGAAGACGATCGACGCAGCGGCGACGAGATCGCCATGTTCCGGAAAATGTGGCCGGAGTGGATCGTGAAGATCTTGATGCGCTATTATAAGAAGGCTTATGAGAATTATGATTGATTGGGAGTGGTGAAATGAAGGTAGATGTGATCATCCCTGTTTACCGTCCGGGAGCAAGATTTCTGGAAATGCTTCGTCGTCTGGCGAAGCAGACAAGACCGGTAAACCGTTTTATCATTATGAATACAGAAAAGGATCTTTGGGAGAACTGGGTTCAGACGCTTTCAGAGGGAAGTCTTCCGGAGAATCTGTCCGTCTTCCATGTGACCAAAGAAGAATTTGACCATGGTGCAACGAGACACGCGGGGATTATGGAGTCTGATGCGGATATCTGTGTTTGCATGACTCACGATGCGATGCCTGCGGACAAGTATCTGGTCGAAAAACTGACAGACGCGTTGGCGGCAGAAGAATACATCGGAGCTGCTTATGCGAGACAGCTTCCGGAAAAGGATTGTCATATCATTGAGCGATATACAAGAAGCTTCAATTATCCGGAGACATCCAGAGTGAAGACAGCCGCAGATCTTCCGGAACTGGGAATTAAAACATATTTCTGTTCCAACGTGTGTGCAGCTTATAAACGTGACCGCTATGTGGAATTGGGCGGTTTTACAAAGAAAACAATTTTTAATGAAGATATGATCTATGCTGCGAACCTGATCCAAAACGGATATGCGGTGGCTTACGCTGCGGACGCCCGTGTGATCCATTCTCACAATTATACAGGAATGCA
>JAZRLX010000004.1:0-2487 GCA_045647085.1 Pilosibacter sp. | reverse complement strand
AAGATCATTCGTGGGTAGAAGAAATGTTGGCCTTGGGATATATTAAAAAAGACAGTGAAATCTATCATGCGAAAAAAAATATTATTACACGGGCGGTAGGTGCATCACCTGAAATTGTTCCGGATCTGTATCGGGCAGAGTATCAGAAGGATACTTCATTTCTGCTTTGTTCGGATGGATTGACAAATATGATGGCCGATGAGATGATCGGGCAAATTTTGTCAGGAACAGATGATGTGCTGAGAAAGACCGGAAAACTTGTCAGCGGCGCAAATGATGCCGGCGGAGTTGACAATATTTCCGTGATTCTGATTACTCCTAAAACTCAAAGAGGTGAATTATGATTAGAACAGGTACATTGTTGGAAAATCGTTATGAGGTACTTGGTAAGATTGGTTCCGGCGGAATGGCAGATGTTTACAAGGCGAAATGTCACAAGCTCGGCCGAAATGTGGCGATAAAGGTATTAAAACCCGAGTATTGCAGTGATGAGAGTTTTGTGGCAAAGTTTCGTGCAGAGGCACAGGCAGCGGCAAGACTCGTCCATCCAAATGTGGTAAACGTATATGATGTAGGTGATGATCAAAATCTTCATTATATTGTGTTTGAATTGGTGGAAGGAATCACACTGAAAAAATATATTGAGAAGAAAGGGAAGCTTGAAATCCGTGAGAGCATCGGCATCGCTATGCAGATTGCACAGGGAATGGAAGCTGCCCATGAAAGAAAGATCATACACCGTGATATTAAGCCGCAGAATATTATGATCTCCAAGGACGGAAAAGTCAAAGTTACCGATTTTGGTATTGCTAAGGCAACTTCCGGCAATACGATTAATTCTGCTACGATGGGCTCTGTTCATTACATTTCTCCCGAACAGGCAAGGGGAGGATACTGTGACGAGCGAAGTGATATCTATTCTTTAGGTATCACTATGTATGAAATGCTTACCGGCCATGTTCCCTACGAAGGTGAGAGCGCTGTTGCTGTTGCACTTTTGCATATTCAGGGCGAGATGAAGTCTCCCCTTGAGTATGATCCGATGATTCCGGTGAGTCTGGAAAAGATCATCTTAAAGTGTACTCAGAAGAAACCTGAGCAGCGGTATGCAAATGTCTCTCTTTTGATTGCAGATCTGCGTCGCGCACTGATGACTCCGGATGAGGATTTTGTAAAGATTATTCCAATCACCAGCACAGGTCCTACTCGTGTGATGAGCAAGGATGAGATGGATCAGATCAAAGAGAGTTACCAGTATTCTGATTCCTACGAGGGAGGGAATCCGGAGGAAGAGTTGGATTATCTTCTCGGAATCGAAAATGATTATCATGTGGAAGAGGATGTGACCGACGAGGAGGAAGAGGAAGAAGAGGAAGAAACCACAACGGCTGAAAAGACGGTGATTGGTGTGTTGATCGGCGTTGCTGTATTGATTCTGATTCTTGTCATTTACCTGCTTCTTCAGTTCTTTGGTGTCATCGGCCAGGATGATCCCGGAAATCAGACGACCGAGCCTCCCCAGATTACGACAGACGCACCGACGGAGGAACCTACAGAGGAACCCACAACGGAGAGCAATAAAACCGTTCCCATGCCGGCTCTCGATGGAAAGAATGAGGAGGAGATCGAAGCTATTCTTGAGGAGCTTGGTCTGACGCCTAAGTTCCGTTATGAGAAGAATTCTGAAATTGAGGTCGGTTATATTATTAGTCAGGGTGTAGAGGCCGGAACTGAAGTAAAACGCGGCGCAACCGTTCAGATTACGATCAGTAGCGGCACCGATATTGTGACGATTCCCGAGGGTCTGGCCGGAAAGACGACCAATGATGTCAGAGAGATTTTGGCAAATCTTGGTCTGAAATCAAAAGTTTCCTATGAATATACCGATGATATTGCAAAGGGAAATGTTATCCGCACCGTTCCCGGATACGGAACTACTGTCGGAAAAGGTCAAACGATTACTATTTATGAAAGCTTGGGCAAGGGAGTTGAGATTCCTGATCTAACAAAAAAAACATGGGCGGAAGCACAGAATATCTTATCCGATCTGAAGCTTAAAGTCACGCTGAAAGAGGAATACAGCAAAGACATCGAAGAAGGTTATGTGATCAGCCAAAGCATTGAGGCCGGAAACAAAGTAGATATCAATTCTGAGTTTATCGTTACCGTCAGCCTTGGGCATGAAGATGTAGAAATGCCCGATTTTATCAGTGGCGAAGAAAAAATGCTTTACGATGATGTAGTCAAGGCATTGGAAGAACTTGGACTTATGAATCACAAGAAGGTCATCCTTTACCGAAACGAGGAAGGCGACGCAGATGATCAGGTAATTCTGACAGCCCCGGTAGCCGGAACTATGGTTGCAGTGGAGGACGAGATTGAAATCTGTGTCATCATGACAAAGGTTGAAAAGATGGATGAACTGGTGGGAATGAATGCCACTGATGCAAATAAGCTTCTTGCAGACACGTACAACATGAAGGTTAC
>JAZRLX010000003.1:0-2208 GCA_045647085.1 Pilosibacter sp. | reverse complement strand
TCCTAATCATGTCAATCTTTCCAATGTTCTATAAAAAAAACAGATGAGCGCTTCCTTTTTATCTAAAAGTATATAAAAAATGCCCGGCAGATACTCCTACCGAGCGTTCTCTATTTTTACATATCTTCTTTACTGCACGCCACCAGTCTCTGCTCATATTTCTCCTTCGTAGCCAGTCCACCTCGGATATGTCTTTCCGCCTTGTTGATATCAAGCACCACCCGCGCCTGTGATGCCAGTTCCGGATTAATGTGAACCAACCGATCAGCCACGTCCTTGTGCACCGTACTTTTTGAAATCCCAAACCGCTTCGCAGTCTGCCTCACCGTTGCATTTTCGTCTATGATGTAATTGGCGATCTGGATCGCCCGCTCTTCGATATATTCTTTCATGGGTTGCCCCTGAGTGTTTTTTACAGAATATGAAATACAGAAGCACTTTATGTTACAAAAAAGAGAGCATCCACACCGGGATACTCTCCATATCAGTTTTATTTCCCTTTTACATAAATATATCCGAACGCATTCGGGCCCCAATGACACGCGATGGACGGGATCAGGTTGTCATACACCTTTACCATCGCCCGGATCTCCGGCGGAGACATCTGGATCACTTGGTCTACATTGTCCTTATTGTAGGTGTAGGATGCGATGATTCCGTATTCCGGATCGCATTTGTCTTCCAATGCCAGATCCACGATCTGTTTCATGGCCTGCTTGAGTCCGCGTTTCTTCACAAGTACAGTAACTTTGCTTTCTACAAAACCGATGACCGGTTTGATCGACAGCATGGTTCCCAGCATCCAGGATAACTTGGATAAACGACCGCCTGCCAGCAGATAATCCAGTGTTTCCGGAATCGCTGCTGTTACGATTCTTGGCACCAGGGCATCTAATTTCTCAACGATTACTTTCATCGGCTCGTTTTCGTATTTTCTTGCCTCTTCCACCAGGAAGCGTACACCTCCCACTGCCATCTGAGAATCGAAAACGGTAACCTTTTCGTTATCCGCAAATAACATCTTTAATGTCTGGAATGTTCCGGAGATTCCGGAGGAGATCGTGATGATCAGTACCTCATCGCCCTGATCCGTATAACCTTCCACCAGTGTCTGTGCATCTTCTAAAGACGGAAGGGAGGTTTTCGGAAATTCGTTCAGATTGATCAGACGGTTGTAAAATTCATCTACACTTAAATCGACTCCATCCAGGAACTCATCTTCTCCCATCTGAACGCGAAGAGGCAAAATATCGACTTGATATTTCTCACGCTCGTCCTGTTTGATACTGCTTCCTGAGTCAACTACGATTCTTAACATATTTTATCCTCTTTCATAGTTTTTAATACTACTTAATATCGCTTATTTTAACACATCATCCTTCTGAAATATACTTCTTTTTTCGAAAATTTTATGTTAAAATGTACGCAGTATCATTTGTTTTACAAGCAGTAAAGGAGACAACATGAAAGATTTTATCTACAACATTCCAACAAAAGTTTACTTTGGTAAAGATCAGCTCGGTCACTTAGGCGAAGAACTTGCGAAGTATGGTAAGCGTGTTCTGATCACATACGGCGGCGGTTCCATTAAGAAGACCGGACTCTATGATAAAGCGATGGCAGAAATCCAGAAAGCAGGTCTGGAAACATTCGAGCTTAGCGGTATCGAACCGAATCCACGTATCGGATCCGTTCGTAAGGGCGCCGAGATGTGTAAGGAACACAACATCGACGTTATTTTGGCAATCGGCGGCGGTTCCACGATCGATGCAACCAAATGGATCGCAGCAGGTGCTTGCGTAGACCATGATCCGTGGGATTTCTTCGTAAAAGGTGCTGTTGTAGAGAAAGCACTTCCGATCGTTACGATCCTGACACTGGCTGCTACCGGTTCTGAGATGAACTTCGGCGGCGTTATCTCAAATCCGGAAACTCAGGACAAGCTGGCTGCTTCTTCTCAGCTCCTGTTCCCGAAGGCTTCCTTCCTCAATCCGGAAGTAACTTACACAGTAAGCAAATATCAGACTGCATGCGGTTCTGCTGATATTCTCTCCCATATTTTTGAGATCTACTTCAATGCAGAAGGCAGTATGTTCATGCTGGATTCCTTAATGGAAGGTCTGATGAAGACTGTCATCAAATATGCTCCGATCGCCATTGCAGAGCCGGAAAACTACGAGGCAAGAGCAAACCTGATGTGGGCTTCCA
>JAZRLX010000002.1:0-3384 GCA_045647085.1 Pilosibacter sp. | reverse complement strand
TTTCGAGGATATCAAGAGAGAGGGTATGCGCTTTATTGAGGCAAAACATCCGGTACGTGTTCAGAAGCTGACAAAAGATCAGTTATTGATCTTCTACACACACCTGTATACAATGGGTGTAAACTGTATCGTATTCAACGGATTTATGGAGAACGAGTACAAGCTTCAGTTAGAGGATCTTGTTAAGAGACCGGCAGAGGCAGCTCCGAACGGTGCAAAGTGGGTAGAGAATGCATCCTTACATCTGACAGCACTCTACTTCATGCAGGAACTTCGCAGACACAATTTAAGAGAACTCACACCGGAGTTAAAAGAACTGCAGGCTGAGATCATCGAGCATTTCAACAAGGGTACTTTTGTTTTCGCAGCAGGCGAAGACAATAGACTTCCGATCTTAAAACACCCGAACGGAGATGTTTATTTACCGATTTACACAGATCTCCTCGAGGCAGGTAAATTCAAATCTGATCAGCCGATCAAGCTTGGCGTACTCCCGGCAGCTCAGATCGTGAAATTACTTCCGGCAGAAGCAAAAGGTGTTGTGATCAATCCGCAGGGCGTAAACTTACAGCTCCCGATCACAAAAGTGCCGAAGACAGAGGCAGCTCCGGCTCCGACAGAAGAGAACTAAATATTTCAATCCCGGAAGAGTTCGTATCTTCCGGGATTTTTTATGCGCGATAAATCAACTTTCCTTATAAGGAAAGTTGTGTTAGAATAATGAGTAGTATGCGCAGTTCTGGGAAAAATGATCCAAAACAGGTGCAGATGATAAAATCCGAGAAGCGGAAAAGAAAAAGGAGCAGCAATGATACGGTATCTGGAACAGGAAGAAAAAGGACGTACAAAAGAACTTTGGAAGGAAGCATTTTCCGAGGACTCTCAGTCTTTTATTGATTATTATTATGAAGAGAAAATGAAAGATAACCGTGTGCTGGTATTCGAACGAGAAGGTCAGATCGTATCCATGCTTCACAGGAATCCGTATCAGATCTGGCTTCGAGGTGCTGAGTGCAGCTGTGATTATCTTGTGGGAATCGCTACAACAGCAGATGAGCGTGGAAAGGGACGTATGCGCAGTCTGATCTTGCAGGTACTGCGTGATATGCAGGAAGAGCGTCAGCCGTTTACATTTTTAATGCCTGCGAGAGAGTCATTGTATACCCCTTATGATTTTCGGTATATTTATGATCAGCCGAGATGGGTCCTTCATTATAATAAGTACATAAAACGAGTTCCGTACAGACCGGGCAGTATGTCTGAAGAACTGGCGGAGTGGCAGAATGCATGGCTGAAGCGTCAGTATGATGTGTTTGCGATCCGTGATGCTGCTTATATGGAACGAATGGACAAAGAACTGGCCAGCGAAGGCGGCGAGTGTCGTCTGGTTTATGACGATGACTGGTTTATTGGTATGGAGAGTGAATGGGGCATCAAGGAGAGAGAGCAGCGTTATCTTTATACCGGTGAAAAATATCGCAGTGAGGTGGGTTCCAAGCCTGCGATCATGGCTCGAATCGTATGTCTCCCGGAGTTTATGAAGCATATCCGTCTTACAGAAGACTGTCCGTATGAAAAACTGATCCTGGATATTGGCGTCAATGACTTATTTATCCCGCAGAATCAGGGTGGCTGGATGTGGAAGATCACCAAGAAGGGTTCTGAATTTATTCAGGAGTCCAGATTCCTGTCTAAAGGAAAGATGGCTGTATTCTCGATCGGAGAGCTGACAGAGTGGCTATTTGGTTATAAAGTACCGGAGCAGGTGAAGAATTTACCAAACTGGGAGTATATCGATACATTTAAGCATGTATTTTTAGATGAAATTGTATAAAAGGAAAGGAGAACGGAGTGATGACAGAACGTGAGACACTGAAAAAATGGTTAGCAGAAAGCAAAAACATTGTATTTTTTGGTGGAGCCGGAGTGTCCACAGAGAGTAACATTCCGGATTTCCGAAGCACGGACGGACTTTACAACCAGCAGTATGCATATCCGCCGGAAACGATCTTAAGTCACACATTTTATATGAGAAAGACGGAAGAATTTTACCGTTTTTATCGCAATAAGATGTTATTCCCGGATGCAGAACCGAACCGTGCACACAAAGCGCTTGCGAAGCTGGAGGCAGAGGGACGCTTAAAGGCTGTTGTGACACAGAATATCGACGGTCTGCACCAGAAGGCCGGCAGTAAAGAAGTAATGGAGCTTCATGGTTCAGTACTTCGCAACTATTGTCAGAGATGCGGAAAATTCCATGGTATTGAAGCAATCCTTCATTCCGATGGAGTTCCGAAGTGTGAGTGTGGCGGAACCATCAAGCCGGATGTGGTATTGTATGAGGAAGGTCTGGATCAGCATACGATCCAGAGATCGGTATACCATATCTCCAATGCAGATGTGCTGATCATCGGCGGAACGTCCCTGACCGTATATCCGGCAGCGGGGCTGATCGATTATTATAATGGAAATAAGCTGGTATTGATCAACAAATCGGTGACAGCGATGGACAGCCGGGCGGATCTGGTGATCAGTGGACCGATCGGTGAGATTCTGGGCGATGCAGTCGGTGTTTAAGAGAGGGAAATGAGTATGGTTTATGAGATTGGCGATATCGTAAAATTGAAGAAACCACATCCGTGCGGAAGCCAGGAATGGGAAATTCTCCGCGTGGGTGCAGATTTCAGATTAAAGTGTATGGGCTGCGGTCATATGGTCATGGTCACAAGGCAGCTGGTGGAAAAGAGCACCAGAGGTCTTAGAAAACCGAATGAAACCGCAGAAAAATAAACAAAAAAGTACTGAAAAAAGTGCAGAAAATTGTTGCAGAAAATGCTTGCAATTCCTGCACTTTTTTGGTATCATGAATACCTGTGACATATTAAATCCTTGCTCTCGTAACTGAAGGCGAGGGCCAGAGACCACAAGGAGGAAAAAATAATGAACAAATACGAATTAGCAGTTGTTCTGAGCGCAAAGCTTGAGGATGAAGAGAGAGCTGCAGCACTCGAGAAAGTAAAAGGTTACGTTACACGTTTCGGCGGCGTGATCACAGATATCGACGAGTGGGGCAAGAAGAGACTCGCTTACGAGATCCAGAAGCAGAAAGAAGGCTTCTATTACTTCATCCACTTCGAAGCACCGGCTACATGCCCGGCTGAGCTCGAAGGTCGTATGCGTATTATGGAGTCCGTAATGCGTTACCTTTGCGTAAGACAGGACGCATAATAGAGAAAGAGTGATTATATGAATAAAGTTATCCTTATGGGTCGATTAACCAGAGACCCGGAAGTTCGTTACTCCCAGGGTGAGCGTTCTATGGCTATCGCAAGATACACTCTTGCAGTAGACAGAAGAGGCAGAAGAGGTCAGGACGGAGAACAG
>JAZRLX010000001.1:0-1655 GCA_045647085.1 Pilosibacter sp. | reverse complement strand
ACAATCTTAAGAGCTGTTCACAAGTACAAAGATTCCAGAGAGCAGTTCGAGCAGAGAACTCATAAGAGACTCATCGATATCACAAGCCCGAGCCAGAAGACAGTAGATGCACTGTCCAGACTCGAAATGCCGGCTGGTGTTCATATCGACATCAAAATGAAGAACAAATAATTCTTCAAAAACAAATTTTTAAAAGGTAAAATCCTGAATGGTTCTGATATAAAAGCAACACTTTCCTGAATGGGAATCAACATCGTCGCGATATGCGATGTCATAGTGTTCCACCTATGTTGGGCTGCTCTAGGATGAACGTACAGCAAAGCTGATTACGTTCCGCTGTAGATTAGTAACAGGAGGTAAAAACAATGAAGAAAGCGATCTTAGCTACAAAAGTCGGAATGACACAGATCTTCAATGCAGAAGGCGTACTTGTTCCGGTAACAGTTCTTCAGGCTGGCCCGTGTGTAGTTACACAGGTTAAGACAGAAGAAAACGACGGCTACAAAGCCGTACAGGTAGGTTTTGTTGACAAGAGAGAGAAACTCGTTAACAAACCGGTTAAAGGCCATTTTGATAAGGCTGGCGTATCCTACAAGAGATACGTAAGAGAATTCAGATTTGAAAATGCTGAAGAGTACAACGTAAAAGATGAAATCAAAGCTGACATCTTCGCTGAAGGCGACAAAGTAGATGCAACAGCAATCTCCAAAGGTAAAGGTTTCCAGGGTGCTATTAAGAGATATGGTCAGCACAGAGGACCGATGGCTCATGGTTCCAAGTTCCATCGTCATCAGGGTTCCAACGGTTCTGCAACAACTCCGGGCCGCGTATTCAAAGGTAAGGGTATGCCGGGTCACATGGGAGCAAAGAAAGTTACTACTCAGAACCTTGAAGTAGTAAGAATCGATGCAGAGAACAATCTGATCCTGATCAAGGGCGCAGTTCCGGGCCCGAAGAAGTGCTTAGTAACACTGAAAGAGACAGTAAAAGCTGGTAAGTAAGCTTTTATAAGAAAGGAGGAAACTAGAAATGGCAAACGTAACCGTATTTAATATGGAAGGTATCGAAGTTGGCACAATGGAATTAAACGATGCTGTATTCGGTGTTGAAGTAAACGAGCACCTTTTACACCTCGCAGTTGTAGCACAGCTTGCAAATAAACGTCAGGGAACACAGAAAGCAAAAACACGCGCTGAAGTTTCCGGTGGTGGTAGAAAACCGTGGAGACAGAAAGGAACAGGTCACGCTAGACAGGGTTCCACAAGAGCTCCGCAGTGGACAGGCGGCGGCGTAGTATTCGCTCCGACACCGAGAGATTACACAATCCGTCTTAACAAGAAGGAGAAGAGGGCAGCTCTCAAATCCGCATTAACAAGCAGAGTACAGAACGGTCAGTTCGTAGTAGTTGACGAGCTTAAGTTCGAAGAGATCAAGACAAAGAACTTCAAGGCTGTTATGAACAACCTCAAAGTTTCCAAGGCTCTTGTAGTTCTTAACGAGAATGACCAGAACACAGTTCTTTCCGCAAGAAACATTCCGGAAGTTAAGACAGCACTTGTAAACACAATCAATGTTTACGACATTCTGAAATATAACACAGTAGTAGCTACTAAAGCTGCTGTAGCATCTATCGAGGAGGTATACGCATAATGGCA